>NZ_JAPMXC010000013.1 GCF_026624755.1 Robbsia betulipollinis | reverse complement strand
CAGCTGGGCGCACCGCGAGCTCGCCGGGCAATACGGCATGGTCGTGTCGATGAGCCGGCGGGCGAACGCCTGGGACAACGCTCCGATGGAGAGCTTCTTCAAGACGTTGAAAGTGGAGCAGACTTCACGATGCCGATACGAAACTCGGGCACAGGCGAGACTGGATGTGGTCGATTGGATTGAAGGGTTTTACAATCGCGAACGCATCCACTCGTCAATCGGATACCGCACGCCTTGTGATTACGAAGCTATGCAAAAAGTAGCGTGAGTTGCTGTACGTGGAACCGAGGCATGGTCAACGAGCTTCTGCCTTGGAACGTCGCACACCTGCTTCCGGCACACGCACGCTAGACGCTGATCAACATCTCGCCGTCAATGATGGTGCAGAGCGCTCGCTTACAAGCATTTGGCGTCGGCCAGACGTGCTACAGATACGAACGGCAACGTAACGCTGAGAACGAGCACATCGCTGATTGACTGCTGCGCTTGACTGATAAATGGTAACTGGGGCTTCGGGCTGTGCTTCCTGAATCTGTGTAATGTGACGGGATTCATGTGGAACCACAAGCGCGTGTATCGAATTTACCGCGAAGCGTTGGAACAGATCATTGAGTGGCGAGGCAAGCCTCTGGCGATCCGATGTGACAGTGGACCCGAATACCTCAGCGAGGTGATCACACAGTGGACGGCCCGTCACGGCATCGCGTTGAATTATATCCAGCTGGGCAAACTGCAACAAAATGCCTATGTGGAACGCTTCAATCGAACGGTGCGATACGAATGGTTATCTCAATACTATTGGGACGACTTCGATCATGTTCAGCAGTTCGCTACGCAATGGGTGTGGAAGTGCAATCATGAGCGCCCTAACCTGGGCCCAGGCGGAATAACGCCCGCAAGCCGCAGCATAAATTCTCATTCTGCCCTGCTGCAAAAGCGGTGTGATTGCCGGGGCACTTATCTGAGGCTATCCGACTGAGCGCGAAGACAAGGCGTAGAAATGCGTCATCATTGGAGCCAACGCTCAAGAGGGCTCACGACGAGCTGTGACAGCAAGCAACCGGACTTTACTGAGTCAACCTGTTTACCAAAGTTATCAGCAAGAGACGTGACCAGATCGATAGTCTTTTTGACGCGCTCGGCGGCCGGAGAATCAGGCGTAGCGTCGATTAGCCTCAAACGAAAAACGTGAACGTATCATTTCGTTGATCTGCGGTGTCGTCTGCTTGAACGATAGGTTTTGTTTGATCTGTTCAAATGGGAATTTTTCGAGCAGAGCAATAAACGCAGAATTTACAAATGAAGACGGCACAGTATCTACGCCTTCAAATGAGACAACGACGCTCTGGCCGTGCAAAATTTGAGCGAGCACGGCGTCGTAGACGACATGGCCATCTTCATTGCTATAGCAATGTTTTACGAGATCTAGAGCTCGGATCACCACGAAAACTCCTCGTCAAGTTCGTCAGAAATGAAATATTTTGTGTGAAGGGACATCTGTATGAGCGTCCCAGGATAAAAACCTTTTGCAGACCGTGGCGTACGCTTCACAGTTCCATCAGGCCCTCTGGTACAAGATAGGATACCACCACCAGACTGAATGATGATGGCGCCGCCGTTTTTTGAAACGACGTTTTTTATCAACACGTCGAGGCCAGCGCCACGATTTCGGATGGTGGTTTGAGTCGTGAATCCTTGTTCTGCCGCACGACGAAGGGCCTGTTGATCGTTGTGTTGAGGTTCTACTGATTGAATTCGATGTGGAATCCCTACCCCGAAGTCGGAAACCGTTATTTGAACTGTATGATTTTTTGGGTAGTGCTGGGCGAAAACACAGCCAATCTTTACTTCCGAGTGGTCGTTGATGTTGTTAAATATCTCTTGAAAGCACACTTTTATTGTAGAGAGATTGGGCTCAGCTGCTCCGAGAACATTGGCTAACCAGGGAATGAGTTTGTACTCCAGATACTCATAGCTCCGTTGATATTCGACTAGCTGGAGGGGGAGGGTAGTCGCCCTAATCCTTGCTCCCGGTACGAGTGCATATCCCAAGTATTGCTCGAAAAATCCAGAGTCGTCTAGAAACCTGACGGGTGTGCTGAGATCCTTGTGGCCTTTAAAGTAAGTTTTGGCCCCAACTTTCCTCAGAAACTCAATGAGATTGCTGAGAACCGTAACGCCTGCTGGATCAATAAATTTTAGCGGTTCGAAGTCAAGATAGATTGTTGCGCAGCGTGCGTTGTGATCTCGGTCAAGGACCGATGCGACCAAGCGATACATGCTTTCCCGGTTCAAATTGCTAGGCATTTGAACCGTCAAGTGTTTTTGCGGGCTAAATAACAACTGCCAAGCCATGAGCTACCTTCAGTAATGAAGAAAAGTTCGATTGTCGCAGCAATCGAACTTTTCTTCCATTTTGAAAGCGTTGGAGCTTCAAAAGCTAGAAATTGCAATTGAAATTAAATTTCCATTTCTATGGGAACGTGGTATTGCCGGGTAAACGCCACTCGCACGTCAAATGTTTCCCCTCTACATTGACACCGCGGGACAAATCCACTCCAAGTGGTAGAGATGATGGCCACGGGAAAAAAGACGCGTCGCTGTCAAGTAAGCAATTGTCGAACAAGAGGAGCACACCGGCGCAAAAGTCTGTAGCAGGATCAGACCTAGTTTAAACGAAAAAGACGCAGGCCCAACTAAGAAAAAGTAAGATTGTAGGAACTACGCGATCGTGGAATACGGAGGATCCGGCCGTGATTGCCTTCGAAACGAAGAAATTCACTAGAAGATCCATATGGACATGGTTTTTGTTCGATCATCGGCGGTGTCGGCCGTCGGGTACGACGCTTTATCTATGCGAATGCGAATTAGATTCGTTGAAGGCCGCTCTTACGATTTTTGCGGCGTTCCGCCGTCGATCTACCAAGGGCTATTGAATTCTTTCTCGAAAGGGTCATATTACAATCAGCACATCAGAGATAGATACCGGTGTTAATGCAGAGCGAGACTATGAGGGGGAATCTTGTTACGGGATATTTGCGAGAGGAAAAAACCCAGTCACATCGTGCGCATCTGCCGGTATTTCTGCGCTCCGCCGACAAGGAAAATGTCAGCCCAGGGTGTTGTGTTCGCCGAAAGGCCGTGCTAGGTATGAAGCAAGTCCAATCGGCCGGTCACTTGATTGTCATCGTGTCTTACCGTCAATGACGGTGCAGAGCGCTGGCTTACCACTCTGGTCCAGCTCCACTTGGCGCACGACATCCGGCTTCTCGAACTTTGCTCGCCTGGCATAAGGGCTATGCGTCGTAATGCCCAATCGCTGTGTTACATCCACTGCCGAATGACCTCGCTCGGTTACTTATTTGATTGCCTCAATCTTGAAATCATCTGTGTACCGCTTGCCGTTCATACTGACCTCCTCCGTTGCCATAGATTATGATATCGAAGATGTCTAAGAAAGGCTGGATTGTTCAAGACTTACCGGTTCATTTCCATGAAACTCATATAAATGGACAGTATCAGAATTTTTTATAAATTTTTTTTGTTATTGATTGCGTTACTGTCCTGCTTGGGCAATGATTCAGTTCGGGTACTTTAAAAATAGTTTGTCTGCATGGCGACGGATGCAAATGCTCGCCTTATGGCGACTACGGTGACCCGAAGGTTTATGGCAATTTCCCACTTACTGAGATTTCATTGCCGACACCCTTGCGTTTCGCAAGCCGACCTGAGTTATTCAAAGCCCGCCGTGAAAAATGCGAAGGGCTGTTTCAGATTAAAGCCGGGTGGTGAAGAAGGCACGCGTTTCACACAATCGGGGCGGGCTATTACATGATAGAGAAGATAGACATCGAGAATTTCGGCTGTTATAGCGATTTCGTTTGGAGCAAAGCGGTTAGAGATGCTGGGAACAATGTTGCTAAATTCAAAAGATTGAACGTATTGTACGGTCGCAACTACTCAGGGAAAACTACACTTTCGCGTATTTTTCGCGCTTTAGAAACCGGCTCGATTTCTTTACGCTATGTCAAACCTGCTTTTAAAGTGACGCTTTCAAATGGAGTTTTATCTCAGGATCATATTCCGGCCCCCGACCACACGGTCCGCGTTTATAACAAAGATTTTGTTGACGAGCATCTGGCGTTCTTGGGCGATGAGACCGGACACATTTCACCATTTGCTGTGCTGGGCCAACAAAACAAAGAACTCGAAGCACAGATCGCCGCGTTAGAGACGGAACTGGGTAGTGTCGAGTCGCAAACAGGGCTGCGGCATGAATTCCAAGTCAAAAAAGTTGTGCACGCAAAAAATCGAAAACTGGCTGTCGACGCAGCCGACGGGCTCGAACGATTGCTTATCGACAAGGCAAATAGGCGACCTGCTGGCATCAAGCACAACTCGCTTTACCGAGACGCAACATACGATATTCGCAAGCTAAAACTCGATATCCAGTCTGTGGCGGATGGCAGTCTCCCGCCGCTTCCTGAGGAACGCAGAAAAGACCTAGTTGCGCTGCTCGGCGAAGCGCCCTTGCCTGACGTTAGGTCCTTACCCTTTTTTGGGCCCTCACTCGGTGCACTCTGGACCACGACCAATAAGCTGATCACCAAGAAAATCCAACCTAGTGCGCCGCTTCAAGAACTGCTGAACAATGCCATCCTGCAGAGCTGGGTGCAATCAGGCATTGGATTACACCGCGACAAACGGTCGACTTGCGGATTCTGCGGTGCACCGCTGCCGGCTGATCTATGGGATAACTTAGGTGGGCATTTCAATCGGGAGTCGACCGACCTCGATCGTCAGATCGCTGCAGCAATAGATGAAATTTTTAGAGAGAGGGGTCGCATTGATGCTCTGACGCTGAGCAACTTCAGAGCATTCTATACATCACATCAGGAGCGCTTCAACGATCAGGTTCGCACTCTACATGAAATGCTCGATCGATATCAGGCCAGTCTGCTAGCGCTCGAGAATGAGCTAGCCGCCCGCCGCAGTAATATCTTTGCGGAGCGACCGCCCCTCGAAGTCTCCGATCCGTCGTTGTTGATCGTCGAAACCATTGACGTAATTAACATGCTGATCTCTTTGAACAATAAGACCACGGCATCATTAGCGGATTCACAGATAGCGGCGCGTACAGAACTTCGTCTGGGGGAAATCGCACAATTCGTGGTGGATATTGGTCTTGCGGCGGAAGAGAAGCGAATTGGGAAGCTATGGGACGATGCGCACAACTCAGAGAGGGAGCGGGATGCGATTGAAACACAGGGTAAGCAACGAAGTGAGAAGATCGCTCATCTGAAAACTCAGCTCCGTGATGAGCGACGTGGCGCCGAGCAAGTTAATCATTACCTTGGTCACTTTCTTGGCCACGGTGGATTGCGCTTGTTAGCCTCGCAAACGACAAGCTCACCAGCCTATCGGTTTCAGATTATGCGTGGTGAACATGCAGCGTATAACCTCAGTGAGGGCGAGTGCAGTTTGGTTGCGTTTTGCTATTTTCTCGCGAAGCTCAAGGATGTAGATACAGTCGGTAAAAAGCCAATTGTCTATATTGACGATCCGATTTCTAGCCTAGACAGTAATCATATCTTCTTCGTTTTTAGCCTAATTGAAAGCTATCTCGCAAAGCCGATTGAAGACGGCGACGGTAACGTCATCAAAGACGCCAGTGAAAAACCGACTTACCGGTACGAACAGCTGTTCATTTCTACCCACAATCTAGAGTTTTTAAAGTATCTGAAACGGCTAACGAAGCCCGGTAAGGACAATGAGAGTTTCCTTGTTACACGTA
Organism: Robbsia betulipollinis; assembly: GCF_026624755.1. Lineage (NCBI taxonomy): Bacteria > Pseudomonadati > Pseudomonadota > Betaproteobacteria > Burkholderiales > Burkholderiaceae > Robbsia > Robbsia betulipollinis. Next base: position 57,673 of record NZ_JAPMXC010000013.1, on the reverse strand, counting down.
AGGATTCCTCAAGCGCAATCGGACTGATGCCACATTACCTACGCAACTATGTGACCGAGCTGAACTATTTGTTTGGAGAAATATATTGTTGCTCAGATGACGCCAATACGAATCACCAGTTTCATAGCTTTTACAATTTCGGTAACAATTTACGGAAATTCCTTGAGGCTTTTCTCTTCTTCAAATTTCCATCGGCACGGAACGACCGCGCCGATCATGACGAGCGCGTAAGACTTTTTTTTGGTGATGGATCGAATACAGAAGCGTTCCTCCAAAGGCTGATAAATGAATTTTCACATCTGGGCGAATTTATCGATCGGAGCACGCAGCCAATCGATTGCACAGAGATCGCGTCGCTTGCAAAGTTTGTGCTGAGAAAGATTCGCGACAATGATCGTCAACAGTTTGATCACTTCCTGCTTAGTATCGAAAAGCCTGATCCATTTGGTCAATTTTAAGTGGCAGCTGCCTTCGGACTTGATTCACCATTAACCGAAGGCGGACTCACATCTGACGTGTGCAATCAGCACGAACGAGATTGGTGCGCAACAATTCAGGAGTGGACTTATGGGAGCGGGAGAATGCCAAGCCCAAGATGCGCGTCGTAATTAAGCGGATTTTACATCGGCATGGCTATACGCCAGATTTGGCTTCAGAAGCTGTGAAACTGGTGTCGCGGCGGGCTGAGGCTTTGGTAGTGGGATAATTCGGGGGATTCTTGGGATCCAAGTTAGTGCACAGCTTTCGATAAAAACGGGGGATCGAATGGCAGATCGTAAGGCGATACCAATTGGGACACGACTGCGCCTCTTTTCTGACGCATCGGGGCATTGTCAGAATCCCGATTGCCTCGATGTCCTTTTTCCTGCTGAAATGGGGGGGGATAAGCACATAGCCGAAATGGCGCATGTCATTCCGCATGGCGATACCGGGCCACGATATAAAGACCGGCCAGCCGATGACTTTGATGCCGATACGTTCGAGAATCTGGTCTTGTTGTGCCCAACCTGCCATACGAAGATCGACAAGAATCCTGATGCGTATCCACGCCATCTTCTGCTCGATTGGAAGGCACGTCATCTGGCACATCTGATGCTCAAACAAGGCATAAAGGCTTATGACAATCGAGCACAAGTACGGACGGCGATCGCTGGCATCCTGGCTGAAAACAGGGCCATTTGGGAGAAATTTGCACCGGAGCATGGGTCGGATTTCGAATACGATCCGGAGTCCGGTACCGCAGAAGCTTGGAACCAGCGGGTAAGGAGCGTGATTCTGCCCAACCACTACCGAGCTCTGGCAATCGTCGAGGCTAATCTGAGACTCGCCACTGAAGACGACCGGGGCACCTTTGCCGAATATCAGGAGCATGTGCGGGGCCTGTCAGAGCGCCACGTTTGCGGCGTTTCTGGCCGCGCCATCCGGTTCCCAGATACGATGGAGGGATTGTTCGCGTGAATTGGCAGATTAGATATGCGCTCGCCTCGTTCGCAGAAGACAATTACTCGACCGTCGAGCATGTCGGCGGCGACGTTATTAAGATTACGACTCGGGATCGTCCGGACGTGCTGGCCGCGATAACGGCCGCCGGTACGATCGATCAGACGACGGCAGCTCACTACCGAAAGCAGACCGAAGGGCTCGATTTTCTGTGCGGCTATCGCGTTCAATGCGTCTGGGAGGGCGAGGCCATCCAGTATCTCGAAGAGAACCACATAGGCTGGGGGAGCTTCAGTACGCTGACTTCAGCGGTGCTGAAGGGTGACGCTAACTCGGCACCGCACAAGGTATATAGATTCTCGGACAGGCTGTTACGGCAATGTGGCCAGATAGCGAAAATCGATCGCGAGTTTGATCGTATTCACCGAGTCACACTTCACAGCGGGGCAACCTTTCGAATCGGCATGATCGCAAATTATGAACCGACAGCTGATGAGGTCCGCAGTCTCTGGGCGCGGTTCGGCCCGGTCGACATCGTGTGGAACATCAATCCTAACGGTACGCCGCAGCCTGAAGCGGCGGAGGCGGGGCGTGAGCTCGGATGCGAGGTGATGAAATGGGACGATTTGAAGGATCGTTTGAGCAAGGCCTAATGACGGCCAGCGAGATCGCAGCCCACCTTTTGGGTACGTGTGCCTCGCTGGAGCATTTCGATGCGTACATGTTCGGCTCAACCCTGCACGGTATTGGCCAAGACATTGATATTCTCATCGTGGGCCCGGGCGGCGATCTGTTGGCGAAGCTCAAGAAGGAAATTCAATGCGCAGGGGAGAGTTTGCCGCTCCACATGCTTTACATGCAGCCATCAGAAGAGCGTCACACCAAGTTCGTGGCGAGAGAGAGCTGCATTCCGCTTAAGCAACTTATTTCCTCTGTCTCGCAACTGAGCAGGTCGCAGGATGCAAACCTAAACGATCGGCAGATTTGAGAAGCTGTGGAGGTGACTCCATCCTTGTAAGCTTGTAGAAATCGAACGAGATGCAAACGTATTCTGTTGTTACCCCTGTTGGTACAAAATCGTCTGCGGGCACTCTTGGGGATATCACTCGCCCACACGGTCGTTGAATCGGTACATTATCGGTACGCGATTCAGTTTTTTGCGCTTTCGCCAAAATTCGCTAAGTTACTGAATCTAAATATCTTTCTCTTGTGCAATATTACGCTCACTTTCTATTAAATATCAGCAACTTATCGATTCAACAGAAAATTTGTAATCATCAGGTGGTCGGTTCGAGTCCGGCAGCCGGCACCAAGTAAAACAACGGGTTAGACGATGTTCGTCTAGCCCGTTTGCTTTTGCGGCCGTGTGAAAGTGCGGCTTCAGTCTTTTTCTTGTGCGCTGCTCACCCTCAGCGCATGGGGGGCTGTCTCGTTAGAAACAGGCGTACAGATTCTTAAGATCGAGCTGATTTGCTCCGAAACAAAGAGAAGCATCGCTGGCGAGTCGCAGGGCGACCCGCGGCTAGCCCCAACTTCAAGCTGCCCACTATCGGAAAGTGTGCTTGAATTTCAATGTTCTTCGCGCGCTTCAGGGCACTTTGTGATCGACACTGCTGAATCGCCGGCCAAGCAGGCGGTCGAGAAAGTTGGCAAGAGCCTCGCATTTTTACCTGCCTGAATCGTCCCGTTCTCATGTGTCCAATAAGCGGCAGGCGTGCACACTCCACCGAACACCTGTTGATATATTCGGGAAAATTTTATTGGGAGTTCGGCGGATGGTATTAGACATACGGAATGCGGCGTTTGCAGATGTAGAAGCTGTCGCAACAATTCATGTCGAGTCGTGGCGTGCGGCCTATGCCGGAATATTCCCCGAACGGTTTTTGAAAGACCTTTCAGTACAAAAACGTTCGATCTATTGGCAACAGGCACTTCGCGATGGGAAGCCTCAGCTTCTTGTCGCTTGTGAAGGGCCGGCCGTGGTCGGGTGGATTGCTTTTGGACCATGCCGAGATTCCGACAAGGATGGTAATTGGGCCGAGATCGAAGCGGTGTACGTCGCTCCGGACGCATGGGGCACGGGCGTCGGTCGGCGCCTCACCCATTCGGCTAGCGATCTTCTTCTTGGAGCGGGGTACTCGTTTCTCGCACTGTGGGTGCTGGAGCAAAATTTTCGTGCTCGCGCTTTTTACGAGCGAAACGGTTTCAATGCGGACGACCCGAGTAAAAAACAGATTCAAATTGGCGGCGTTTCGCTGACCGAGCTTCGCTACCACTGCGCACTGCCGGGGATAGAAACCGTCTCTTATCCAGTCATCCGATAAAAACCGGTTTTCGGGTTATAGGAGATAAGCCCGATCGCAAAATCGAGGCGAGACGCACGCGACACGTCCCTCGGCGGGAAGGACCACGTGGCCGACGGAGGACCCGCGAGTAGTATAATTTCGCGCGATGCTAGCGGGACGAATCCAGCGTAAAGGCATCGCCGTCAACGGGAACGTCATGCGTATCGAACCTGGCCAACGCATTGCCTTTCAGATGTCGCAGTGCCTCGGCGATTCGTTGCTGGCGATGATCGTCGTCAACAATCTGGCGCGTAACGGCTACGCGGTGGTCGTATTCGGCGACTACATTCACGCGTTGCAACCCTGGTTTTCGCGTTTCGTCATTCGTCCGTCAGTGCAGCCGGAAGACGCCAGGACGGTCCTCGCGGCGTTCGACGTGGTGTTGCATGTCTACCCGCGCAATGTCGTCGGCGACGTCCGGGCGTGGCATCCCGCGTGCCTCGTGATGGAGGAGTGGCCGAATTTCAGGCAACCGAAAAACATGGTCGCCCTGCATGCGGATCTGTGCCGCCGGGATCTGGGACTCGCCGATGTCGTGGAGGATAACGGCTGGTCGGCGCCCGCCGGCAGCCAGGGCCGCAAGCATGCGCGGCGCGTGATCCTGCATCCCACGGCCAGCGCGAAAGTGAAAATGTGGTTCCCGCAACGGTTCCTGGCCCTGGCGCACGCACTGCGGCGCCTGGGGTATGAACCGGCGTTTACGGTGGCGCCCCATGAGCGCGGAGACTGGCTCTATCTCGAGGAGCACGGCTTCGCGGTCCCGGCGTTCGCTTCGCTGAGCGAAACCGCGCGCTGGATTCACGAGTCCGGCTGGTTCATCGGCAACGATTCCGGCATGGCGCACCTCGCGTCGAACTTCGGCATTCCCACTTTGTCGCTGACCATTCGAAAGCGCGTGGCGTTTCGCTGGCGCCCGGGCTGGACCCTCAGTCTCGCGGTACTGCCGCTGCCCCTGCTGCCGGCACGGCCGCTGAAGGATGTGTTCTGGCGACATTTCCTGCCCGTAGGCCGCGTCATGAAGGCCTTCGCCCGGCTCCGGCAACTGTATGCGGACCGGTAACCGTTGCCTGCTGTACGACACGGCGACGGCAGCAGCGACACGGTCATCCCCCGCCAATCCCCAACACGCGCCCGGTTACAATAAAACCCCAGGCAAAACGTGGCGCAGAAAATGAAAGAACGTACGAGCGGCAGGTTCCACGAGGCCGGGAAGCAATGACCCGCCCCCAACCCGGTGCCTTCTACGTGGCCCTCGGCAGTTCCTTCGCCGCCGGTCTGGGTCTCGGTCCGCGCGCGCCAAACAGCCCGATCGTGTCGCAGCGCAGTCAGAACGGTTATCCGCAGCAGTTGGCCCGTTTGCTGAAAGTGCCGTCCTTCACGGACATGACGTCGTCCGGCGCGACGCTTCGGCAGGTGTTGAAGGGCGGTCAATTCCATCTCGGCCCCCAGGTCGATGCGCTCGGTCCCGATACGCGGCTCGTGACGCTCACGGCGGGTGGCAACGACGTGAAATATATCGGCGATTTGGTGGCGCTGGCGTATCGGAACCGCGGCGGCGTGATCGGCTTTCTGGTGAAGCGTTTCTGGAAAGGCCCGAAACCCATCGACGAACGGGGTTTTCCCGCGTTGCGGAACGATTTCGACGCGACGCTTGCCGAGATTGCGCGCCGGTCGCCGAAAGCGCAGGTGGTGGTGGCGACCTATCCGACGGTATTGCCCGTCGATGCGGGGTGTCCCCGACTCGGACTGACCGGTGACCAGGCGAATATGATGCGGCCGGTGAGTGATGCGCTCGCCGAGACCACGCGCGCGGCGGCCGGGGCGGCGGGGGCGATGCTGGTGGACATGGCCACGCTGTCGGTCGGGCACGATGTCTGTAGCGCCGTGCCCTGGGTGAATGGCCCCTATCCCGACAAGCGGGCGGGTACCGCATTTCATCCCACGCTCGTGGGCGCGCGGGCAACGGCCGACGCCATACGCGAGCGCCTTCGCGCACACGAGGGTCAATGGTTCGTCGAGGCGTTCACATCGCAGCGATGATGCGGAGCGGGCCGGCGAGACGGGAAACCCGGTAGCGTTCGCCGTCGATGCGGCTTGCCGCCCATCGAACGGTTCGCCATCGGCGACGTGACATACATAATAGCTATGTCACGTGTATATAAAGCGTATTTTACATTTGGCAGAAAGCTTTCCATACTGGTTTTCATCGTTTGCCGCAGCCTCCGCCTGTCACTTTGAAAAACCGATGAAGATCGATAACGAAACAGGAAAGCCGTTCGCGCCCGAACCGCGTTCGCCGCGTCGGATTGCATGGGGCTGCGTGCTCTGCATTCCTCTCATGCTCGCGGTATGCGGCGGCGGCAGTGGCAATGGCGGCGGCAACGCCAGCGGCGGTTCCACCGGGACGACCACCGCCCCGCAAACCGCCACTCCCACCCTGCAACGCATTCTCTTCGTGGGCGACAGCTTCACGCACGGCCGATACACCCCCGTGAGAACCTACAACTCGGGCGGTACCCTGGACCCCGTCACCGGTTCCGCGTTGGTGTACGACGAAAACTACGGGCAAACCGGCGCGCGAGCGGAACTCGAGACCGGGCCGTGGGGCGGCATTCCGGGAATTTTCGCGGAATTCGCGCTGGAAGAAGGGCTCGATTACGACGTGCACATCGAGGCGATCTCCGAAACGAGTCTCGAAAAGAATTACGCCGCGGCGTCCGGCGTCATCGATCAATCGAAGTGGAACGCGGTGGTGCTTCAGGAAATCAGCGCGAAGCCGCTGCCGTACGCGCTCACGGTAAGCACTGTCAGCGATCCCGCCGGATTCTGTTCGAGCGTCGCGACCATCGAGCAGGGCGTGCACCAAGTCGCGCCCGCCGCGAACGTCTTCCTGTACGAGACATGGGCGAGCGGCGACACGGCGCAGACGCTCAGCGGCACGCCGGGAACGTCGGGCTATCACGCCAGCTACCTGGCGAATCTGGTCACGCTCAGCGATGCGGACCACAATGCGTATTACAGCGCGGCGGCGCACGATGGCGCGATCGCGGGCGTCGCGCCGGCGGGCGATGCCTGGCAGCGTGCGTGGAACGAGGGCATCGCCAATCCGGATCCGCTCGTCACGTCGTCGTTGCCGCTGCTCTGGTACGACATCAACGCGACCAATGATCCGGCCATCACGCAGGCGGACCTGCATCACCCCAGCATCTATGGCGCCTACCTGAGCGGTCTGGTGTTGTTCCAGCAGATCACGGGCGTGGACGTGCGGACCCTGGGCGCCGCCGAGAAGGCCGCGCAACAGCTGGGTATTCCCGCCACCGCGGCGGTGCGGTTGCAGCAGGTGGCGTGGGAGAGCGTTACCCAGGAAAGTGCGGCGCTGCTCGATGCGACCGGCGATCCGTGCGCTTCGAGCAGCTGAGGCGCCTCTCACAACCATCCCTTGCCCCGTGCTTCCCGAATCATCCGCGCCTTCTCCAGCGCCACGAGATTCTCCCGGTTCAATGCGTCGTAATCGGGATGTCGCGCGAAATACGGCCCGAGCCAGATCTCTTCGTGCGTGCGCGCCAGCGTCCATGCCAGATTGGTCGGAAAGACATAAAAGTCGGTCCAGCCGTTGAAGGAGGAGAAGGGCGGCACGTCCGGCCGGCAGTCGACGGCGACCGCATGCTTGCGGTCGTTCGTGAGCACGATGTATTCCGGTGCGGCGTGCCGCGCGTAGTGGTCGTACGCCGGGTGGCCGCAGACGCTGGGGTAGCGATCGTTGGAGAAGATGTGCCACAGAAAGTATTGCGCGCCGATGCCTCGCCGGTCGGCGCCGAACACGGCGAGCCAGCGTTCGGCCCATGCCGCCACGGCGTCGGGTTCCTGCACGACGATGCGCGGGGTCGGCTGAGCAGGTGGGAAAGAGAACGAGGCGTGCGTCATCGGACAGGACTCCTTGAGAGTGAATGCGCCCGGGAGCATCCGCCTCGGCCCGCCGTCACCCGAAGGCCGTTCCCGGTTCGATCCGGCGCAGCGGGTAGATCGCCCGCTGCGCGTTCGACATGCCGATGATCTCGCACTCCACCCCATAGACCGCGCGCAGCTTCGCTTCGGTCAACGTGTCGGCGGGCGTGCCCATCGCGCTGACCTGCCCCTGGTCCATGAGCATCACCTTGTCCGCGTACCGGCTCGCCTGGTTGAGGTCGTGCAGGATCATCAGGGTAATGACCCGATGTTCGCGGGTATGGTTCCGGACGTATTCCAGCAGGTGGAGCTGGTTGTTCAGGTCGAGGGCGGAGGTGGGTTCGTCGAGCAGCAGCAGACGCGGCGAACGCACCAGCGCGAGGGCCAGCGCGACCATCTGGCGCTGGCCGCCCGAGAGTTCGTCGGGGCAGGCGTGGGCGAGCGGGGCGAGCGCGAGGCGTTGCAGGATGTCTTCGGCGCGCGCCAGGTGTTCGGGCGGCGTGGCGAGGGTGTGATGCCCGAAACGTCCGCCGGCGCTGCCGTTCTGCACCAGCAGCAACAGGTCGAACACGCTCATCCGTACATTGCCGTGCGCGAGGCTCTGCGCGACATAACCGATCAGCGCGCTGCGCTCGTAGGGCGGCAGGCGGTCCAGCGCCCGGCCGTCGAGCCGGATGTCGCCCCGGTGCCCGAGCAGGCCGGCGAGCGCGCGGATCAGCGTCGTCTTGCCGGCGCCGTTGCAGCCCAGCACCGCGAGGCATTCGCCGTCGCGGGCCTGAAAGCGCACGTCGTGGAGGATGCGTTTGCGGCCGAAGGCGACGTTCAGTCCGTGGATCTCGAGCATCAGCGTCGGCTCCGTTTTTTCAGCCAGAGGATCTGCGCGAGGAAGAAGGGGACGCCGAGGAGCGACGTGACCATGCCGATCGGCAGGATGCCGCCGGGCAGGATCATCTTGCTGGCGATGGAGGCGAGCGTCATCACCAGCAGGCCGCAGGCGGCGGTCATCGGCAGCGACAGGCGCTGGTCCTCGCCCACCAGCAGGCGCGCGATGTGCGGCGCGACCAGTCCGACGAAGCCGACCACGCCGATCGTCGCGGTGATGCTGCTCGCGAGCAGCGCGGCGGCGAAGAGCATCAGGAAGCGCATGCGCGGCACGTTCAGGCCAAGCGTGACGGCCTGATCGCCGAAGCTGCGCAGCGCGGTGATGCTGCGGCTGTTCAGGAAGATCAGCGGCAGCAGCACGACGACGAGACCGGCGTTGATGCCCACCTTGAGCCAGCTGGATTTGAGGAGCGAGCCCATCAGCCAGAAGACCAGGGTCTGCAATTGATCGGCGTCGGAGAAGTACTGCATCATGCCGAGGATCGAGGCGAACACGAAATGGATCGCGATGCCGAGCAAGGTCACGGTCTCGATGCCCAGGCCGTCGCTGCGGGCGAAGAGGCTGATGAAGAGGACCGTGCACAGCGCGAAGAGGAAGGCGTTCAGCGAGACGAAAAGGTCGGGCGGCAGCCAGGGCAGAAACCCGGCCAGCGAGGTCTGGAAGACGATCGCCAGCGCCGCGCCGCATCCCGCCGCGGAAGAGATGCCGATGGTGAACGGTTCGGCCAGCGGATTGTCGAGCGAGGTCTGCATGAGCGATCCGGCCAGCGCCAGGCCGATGCCGGACAGCGCGGCGGTGAAGGTGATCGGCATGCGGATGTCGCGCAGGATGACCAGCGTGCCGGCATCGACCTCGGACGGATGCAGCAGCGCCTCCACGACCTGCCGCACGGTCAGCGTGCCGGAACCGATGGCGAGGTCGGCGAGAATCGCCAGCCCGCCCAGAACGACGACGACGGCCAGCAGCAGCAGCCGGCGGTGCATCCCGTGCCGGTAGCGCGCGGCGAGCGTCGGGGGAGTGTGCGCTGCGTGTCCTTCCGCCATCGTGACGTGCCCTTGCCTCATTGCGCCGGTGCCTTCGCTTCCAGGATCAACGGCGCGCTCGGGATCTGGGTGAAACGCGCGATGATCGCGTTCCAGTCGGCGGTGGGGTCGAGCGTGGCGAAGGCGGCCGGGTAGAGGATCTTCGCCAGATATTCGACGCCGACGATGTTGTACGCGTGGTTGTAGAACGCGTGGTAGATGCCGTAGACCTGGCCGTCACGCGCCGCCTTCAGTTGCGCGAAGCCGGGGCGCGCCGCGAGTTTCGCGAACGCGGCGCCGATACGGGACGCACTGGTGCCGTACCCGAAAGGCACGGCGGCATTGTTGTTGCCCGAGAGGTTCGCGCCGGTCATGATGTAGACGTCGGGCCGCGCGCCGATCAGGTTCTCCAGCGTGACGTCGCCCGAGGGGACATGCAGCAGGTCCGCGCCGACGTTATGCGCATCGACCGCCTGCAACAGGCGTCCCCAGCCCATCGTGGCATGGGTGAAGCAGCAGTCGTTGCCGCCGGTGAACCCGGCCTTGGCCTCGATGAACACGCGCGGCCGCGGGCCGGGGAGGGCTGCGATCGTTTGCCGCAGGCGTTGCAGGTGCGCGTCGTAGAAATCGACGTATTCCCTGGCTTCCTTCTCGCGGTTCAGCACGGTGCCGAGCAGCGCGACGCTCGTCGCGGTGTGGCCGATCGGGTCCTGCTCGGAATCGACGAAGACGACCGGGATCTTCAACTGCGCCATGCGTTCGAGCACATGGCTTTGTTCGAACGCGGGCCTGGCGCGCAATTGCGCGATGATCAACTGGGGCTGCTTCGCGATGACCGCTTCCAGATTGATGTTGCCCTGATCGGAGAACTTCATGTCGACGGCGGATTTCGCGTCCGGCCAGCGGGTCGACAGGACCTTCCACAGGCCCGGATCGCCCCGGGCGATCAGGTTGTTCCAGGCCACCACGCGCTGGAACGGGTCGTTGCGGTCGAGCAGCGCCATGGTCAGGATATCGCGTCCGTCCTGGATGACCACGCGCTTGGGTTCCTGCGCGATGACGACCGTGCGGCCGGCGGTATCGGTGACGGTGACGGGGTATTGGGTGGCGTGCGCGGGGGCGGCAACGGCGGCCATCAGCAGCGAGGCGATGGACAGAATGGCGGTGGTGAACCTCTTCACGTGACTTCCCGGTCGTGACGGCGGCCCGTCGATGGAGAAGCCAGCATGTTAACCGCAATACGGAAATGATTCGCATTGGCGTTGTTTCGCCGGATTACGGCGCCGCCGGACGCCGTGCCGTGGGGAAGCGGGTTACTTCGCCTTCTACTTCGATTTCTGCCACGCGCCGATGTGCATCTGCACGATGCCCGAGGTTTCCGCGGCGAACGCCTTTAGGTCGGCATTCTGGGCGGTTCTTGCTTCCTTCATGAAGGCGGCGCCGTCGAGGGCGTGGATGCGCTTCATTTCCGCCGCGTAGGCCATGTCGAAGGCCCTGCCCGAGAGCGATTTGAGCTTGTCGATGCGGTGCGTGAAGTCCGCGTTCAGGTCCGTCGGGAAGTCGTCGCCGTTGTCGGAAGCGATTTTCTTCAGCTTCGCGCCCACGCCTTCATGGTCGTGGACCTCGGTGTTCGCCATGTCCTTGATGTCCTGCGCCTGGGCCTTGTCGACGGCGACCTTGCTCGCCTCGACTTCGAACATGCCGCCCTGCGAGACTTTCGCGACGAATGCCTGATCGCCGGCGGACAGGGTGTCCGCCGCGAACGCGGTCGTGCTCAGGACCAGGGCGGCGCCGGCCGCGCCCAGGGCGCTCAGGAGGGCGGGACGGCGAATCAGCAAACGATGTTGGCGGCTCATGGTTTTCTCGGCAAGGTGGAAAACACTACTGCTTGCACCTTCCGTGCCAGTGCCCGTTCCCGTACCTCGCCAATTCTTACGAGACCCGCATGTCATGCGCATCCCAGAAATGAAAGGTCGATTTTCCCGAAGTCTTGGCCTTGTACAAGGCGGTGTCGGCGCGGTTCATCAACATCTCGAACGATTCCGCGCGCACGGCGAAAGCGATGCCGATGCTGGTGCCGACGACCGCCTGAATCCCGTTCGAAAGCGCGTAAGGCTGCGAAACATCCTCGATGATGCGGCGCGACAGGGTGGCGGCCTCGCTGGTGCTGCGGCCGTGGAAGACGATCACGAATTCGTCGCCGCCCAGTCGCGCGATCATTTCCGCGTCGTGCATGGTCAGGCTCAGGCGGTCGGTCACGCCCTTCAATACCTCGTCGCCTGCGCTGTGGCCGTAGAGGTCGTTGACGCTCTTGAACCCGTCCAGGTCGAGATACATGACAGCAAGGTCCATTGCCTGGCTTTCCATGGGTTCACCAAGCAACTGGCCCACCCGGTCGCTCAGGTAACGGCGATTCGGCAGCCCGGTGAGCGGATCGTGCAACGCCCGGTGCCGCATCTCGGCTTCCAGGCGGCGACGCTCGCTGACGTCCTGGATGATGATGACCGAGCTGCCGTCGGGGACCGGATTGCGCGTCATTTCGAGATAATCGCCGTCGCCGAGGTTCAGGTCGAGGGAGCGGCCGTCGTGCGAGAGCCAGCGCGCGCACCGGTCCATCAATTGCTTGCGAAAGGCGTCGCCGAACTTGGCGAGTCCGACCTGGCCGATGAATTCCGGCAGGGACACATTCAGCTTGAGCACTTCCACCGTGGCGCCGAACAGCTCGGCTGCCTTGCGGTTGGCGATGATCACCTTGCCGTCTTCATCGATCGTGCACAGCCCATGCGGCATGTGCATCAGCGCGGCGTCGAAGCGCGCGACGAGTTCCGCGTTGCGCTGCTCGGCCATCATCAGCGCGATGAGTCCCGTGTAGTGACGCTTGACGACCAATGTCATCGCCGCCAGATACAGGAAGAGCGGCGGGATCAGGATCCAGTAACCGTCGCCATACCGTATCGCCGCGCCGATGCCGATGGGCAGGATGCCCAGGAAAAGCTGGAAGACGGCAAGCCGGGGCAGCACGGAGTTGCGGGAGGCCACTCCGCCGAGCGTGCCGGCGATCGTCATCAGGGCGAGGCTGGCAAGCGGGGTGTGGGTGGAGAAGACGCACATGATCGTCCCCGATCCCTGGAGCAGGCAGGCCAGGGCCGAGAACGGCGCATACGCCGCCGCCCAGCGATGCGGCAGCGTCGGCGTGATCTGATTGCGATGCGTGTAGACCTGGATCAGCCCGATCCGCGCGGCGAGGGCGACGACTTCGCAGATCAGCCAGAACAACGCCCAGCGCTGCTCGAGCTGGATGAGGGTGACCGATGCAAGGAAAATGGCCGCCGTGCCCGCCAGTACCAGGGAGCGTGATCCCGACACCATCGTGGCGAGCATCGTGGCGCGAACCGCGGGCGAGACGGGTTGAGGCCCCTTGACGGGTGTCGCCAGAAGAAAATCAAGAAAAAATGAAGCACGAGCCATGATGAGCTGCTTTTGCGGTTATTGTTTTTCCAGTCATCTAGAGATTACCGCCGTTTCAGATTGCGCGACATGACATTATTTCCGGCCATTGGCTTGCCGTCCGGAGAGCCCGCTGTAAGGATGGGGTATGTTTGCACACCGGCACGGCCCGAAAGCACACCCCGAATCGTCATTCCAGGACCCGCTTATCCATGTTTGTCATATCGATCACGATCGCCATTACCGTTGTCGTCACGCTCATCGCTGTCTTGATCGTTGCGAATTTTTCGAGCGGGGAAAAAAAGGTCGAACACAATATCGACCGTCTGTACGCGAGCGGCGATCCGCAGTTTCTCCGCTCGATGGGCGCGCTGCTCGGGCCGCCGGTCGCCGAGGGCAACCAGGTGGAGGTTCTGTTGAACGGCGAGGAGATTTTCCCATCGATGCTGGCAGGCATCCGTGCCGCGAAACGTACCATCACGTTCGAAACCTTCATTTATTGGTCGGGCGAGATCGGCGAGCAATTCGCGCATGCGCTGTCGGACCAGGCGCGTGCCGGCATCGCGGTGCATGTGCTGCTCGACTGGGTCGGCAGCTCGAAGATGGACCGCCGTTATCTCGACCAGCTCAAGCAGGCCGGCGCCCAGGTGATCCAGTACCACAAGCCGCACTGGTCCGGGCTGGGGCGCATGAACAACCGGACGCACCGCAAGCTGCTGGTCATCGACGGGCATATCGGTTTCACGGGCGGCGTCGGCATCGCGCAGGAATGGACCGGGCACGCGCAGGATCCGCAGCACTGGCGCGATACGCATTTCCGGCTGGAGGGGCCGGCGGTCGCGCACATGCAGTCGGTGTTCATGGACAACTGGATCAAGGCGACGGGCGACGTGCTGCACGGCGGCGAGTATTTTCCGGAACTCGCGCCCCGCGGAGACAGCACCGCGCACATGTTCAGCAGTTCGCCCACCAGCGGCAGCGACGACATGGAACTGATGTACCTGATGGCGATCACCGCGGCGACATCCACGTTGAATCTCGCGAGCGCGTATTTCGTGCCGGACGCGCTGGCGATCAACGCGCTGGTGGAGGCCCGCAAGCGCGGCGTGAAGGTGCGCATCATCACCCCGGGCAAGCATATCGATACGCATACGGTGCGGGAGGCCTCGCGCGGTTGCTGGGGCGATCTGCTGAAGGCCGGCGTGGAAATGTTCGAATACCAGCCGACGATGTTTCACGTCAAGCTGCTGGTGGTGGACGAGTACCTGGTATCGGCCGGATCGACGAATTTCGACAGCCGTTCTTTCAAGCTGAACGACGAAGCCAATCTCAATATCTACGACCGCGCGTTCGCCGCGCGGCAGAATGCGATTTTCGACGCGGACATCGGACGGTCGAAGCAGGTGACGCTCGCGGACTGGGAGCGGCGGTCGATTTTCGAGAAATTGATCGAGAGGGTGCTGCCGTTGATCGACGGGCAGTTGTAGGAAAGCGCGCTTTCGTCGTGGCAGGGACGAGCAATCGATGGCCGCCCTTCATACCTTCAACTTGTCCGGCATCGTCACCACTTCCATCGGGTCCACGTGCGCCTCCAGCAGCGCCGGCCCCGGCGCGCGCAGCGTCGCCTGAATCGCATCGGCGACCTCGCCCGGCCGCACGCATCGGAAGCCCTTCACGCCGCAGGCATTCGCGACCTGCACGAAATCGACCGCGCCCAGCTCGCACCCGTAGTTCGGGTAGCCGGCTTCGCGCTGCTCGAACAGCACCTCGGCGAGCACGTCATTGCGCAGCACGAAAATCTTGACGGGCAGCCGGTTGAAGGCGGCCGTCGACAACTCCGCCATCAGCATCGCCAGCCCACCGTCGCCGACGATCGCCACCACCTGCCGCCCCGGATACGCGAGTTGCGCGGCGATGGCGAACGGCAGGCCGGGGGCCATGGTGGCGAGCATGCCGGTGGCCACCAGTTGCTGGTCGCGGCGCACGGTCAGAAACCGCGCGGCGAAGTGCGTGTTCGCCCCGCAATCGAGACAGATGACGGCGTCGGGCGCCAGCGCGTCGCTGATCGCGCGGACGACGCTTTGCGGGCGCAGCGGCACGCGATGCGTGGCGGCGACCTGGTCGAGGAGAGCGTTCCATTGCGCGACGCGTCCCTGGGTTTCGCGCAGGAAGGCATCGTCCTTTTGGCGCAGGAGCGGCAGCAGGCCGCGCAGCGTCGACTGCGTGTCGCCGACCAGGCCCACCTCCACCGGGTAGCGCAGGCCGATGCGTTCCGGCATCAGGTCGATCTGCACCCCGCGCGCGGCGCCCGGCGTGGGATAGAAATCGACCCACGGCATCGTCGAGCCGATGATGAGCACGGTGTCGCAGCGGTGCATCGCTTCCTTGGAGGGCAGCGTGCCGAGATGACCGATGCCGCCGGTCGAGAAGGGCGAATCGTCGGGCAGCGCGGCGCGGCCCAGCAGGGCCTTGGCGACCGGCGCGTTCAGGCGCGCGGCAAGCTGTTCGAGTTCGGCGCGCGCGCCGAGCGCCCCCTGACCCGCGAGAATCGCCACGCGGCTGCCGGCGTTGATCAGGTCCGCGGCCGCTTGCAGGTCCGTTGCGGATGGCGCCGGCGCCGGACGGCGCCAGGCGGTGGACGTGCGCATCCCGTGATTCTCCATCGACGGTTTGTCGTCGGCGATCGTCATCGCCTGAACGTCCTTCGCGATGGTGAGATGCGCGACGCCGCGCCGGCCGAGCGCGCTGCGGCAGGCGATGTCGGTGACGATCAGGGCGTGCCGCGCGCCGGTGACCACGGTGTTGTAGAGCGCGACGTCCTCCATCAGCAACGGGGTCTGCACGCCTTGCATGAAACGCGTGCCCTGCAGATCGTGGAAGGTCAGGCCGGTGATCGCGAGTACTGGCGCGCCGTCGAAGTGGGCGTCGTAGAGACCGTTCATCAAATGCACCGCGCCGGGGCCGGTGGTCGCCAGGCACACACCCAGCCGGCCGGTGGCCTTCGCCCAGCCGGATGCCATGAAGGCGGCGGCTTCCTCGTGGCGCACGCCGACGAAGCGGATTTTGTCGCGGCGTTTGCGCAGGGCTTCGATGACGGGGTTGATGCCGTCGCCGACGATGCCGAAGACATGATCGACGTTCCAGGCGATCAGCGTCTCGACGATGACATCGGCGGTGGTCAGGTTGTCGGCGGCGTCGAGCACGGGCGGGGCGGCCGGAAAGGACGACTGCGCGGTGTTGTTGTCAGAACCGGTCGTGCCCGTCACGCTGGCCGCACCCGACGTTCCCGCCGGTGCGGTCTGCGCGGCGACGAGACGACTGGCCAGCAAACCGATCCCGCCGGATGCGGCCGCCGTCAGGATCGAGCGGCGCTGGGGAGAGACGGGTGCCCGGACGGCCTCCCCCGGCGTGGCCGGAGCGGAATCGGAGGGGCGCGGAAAGTATCGGGGGGAAGGGTCATCACGGGCTCGGAGGGGGGCGGGATCGGATCAAGGGCAGCAAGGCCTGTTCCTGTAAGCCCCCTGTAGCCCGGCGTGCGCCGGGGGTGAAACGTTTGTCGTCCTCAGCGCGAAACGCTCGCCGCCACCGGCGCGGCCCGGGAAAAACGCCGGGCGCCCAGCACGCACAGCACGACGAGCGCCGCCACGCCCACGATGCGCGCGCCCACCGGTTCGTGCAGCAGGAGGGCGGCGAGCGCAAGCCCGAAAAAGGGCTGGAGCAATTGCAGTTGCCCCACCGCGGCGATGCCCCCCAGCGCCAGTCCCCGGTACCAGAAAATGAAACCGATCAGCATGCTGAAGATCGAGACATAGGCGAAGCCGAGCCAGGCGCTCGCGCCGATCGCGTGCCACGACGCCGGCCGCGCGGCGAACGCGAGCGGCAGCATCGCCGGCAGCGACAGAACCAGCGCCCAGCAGATCACCTGCCAGCCGCCGAGCCGGCGCGCGAGCCGGGCGCCTTCGGCATAGCCGAGACCGCAGACGACGATGGCGGCGAGCATCAGGGCGTCGCCCACGCGCGAGCCGCCCTGGCCCAGCAGCAGCGCGTAGCCCGCCACGATCGCGCCGCCCAGTCCCGAAAAGATCCAGAACGCCGGGCGCGGCCGCTCGCCGCCGCGCAGCACCGCGAAGAGGGCGGTCGACAGGGGCAGCAGGGCGACGAAGACCAGGGAGTGCGCGGCGGTGACATGCCGCAGCGCGAGCGCGGTCAACAGCGGGAAGCCGATGACGCCGCCGCCGGCAATGAGCGCGAGCGACGGCAGGTCGCCGCGCGCCGGCCGTTTTTCCCGAAAAGCCAGCAGCAGCGCCAGGCTCAGAAGGCCGGCGACGGCGGCCCGCGCGAGTGTGAGAAAGACCGGGTCGAACGCCGCGACGGCAGCCCGCGTGGCCGGCAGCGAACCGCTGAAGATCACCATGCCCAGGAAGCCGTCGATCCAGCCGCGGGTGGTTTTGTCCATTGCATCGTCCGGTGGGGGATTGGCCTGCCAGTATTGACGCGCGGGGCCTGTTCTTTCCAGGGACAGTGCATTACAGTTGGGCGAAACTGTATGGCATAAAAACCAGTACACATGGCGACACTTTCGCTGGCGGAGTTCCAGGCAGGCATGACCGACGAAACGATTCCTCCCATCCGCGCCGCGACGCGCGTCGAACAAGTGATGCTGGCGGTGCGGCAGCGCATCGCCTCGCGCGAGCTGGGCGCGGGGACGAAAGTGCCATCGATCCGCAGCTTCGCGCATACGTTGCAGGTGTCCACGTCCACGGTCGTCGAGGCCTATGAACGTCTTGCCGCCGAAGGCGTGATCCAGGCGCGCCGCGGTTCCGGTTTCTACGTCGGCGGTCACGCGTCGCGGCTCTCGCTGGCCGGGCTCGCCGGCAGCGGCGCGCGGCGCGACCGCGCGGTGGATCCGCTGTGGATTTCGAGACAGTCGCTCGACGCGGGCGACGCTGTCTTGAAACCGGGTTGCGGCTGGCTACCGGCTGCCTGGATGCCGGAGCCGGCGGTGCGCCGCGCGTTGCGGGCCCTGGCGCGCGCGCCGGGCGCCAGCCTGACCGATTACGGCACGGCGCTCGGCATGCCGGCGCTGCGCCAGCTGCTGGCCCGCCGCGTGGCGGAGCACGGCATCGAGGCGGCGCCCGACCAGATCCTCCTGACCGAATCCGGCACGCAGGCGATCGATCTGCTGTGCCGCCTGCTCGTCGAGCCGGGCGATACGGTGCTGGTCGACGACCCGTGTTATTTCAATTTCGTGGCGCTGCTGCGCGCGCACCGGGTGCGCGTGGTCAGCGTTCCCTTCACGCCGACCGGGCCGGATCTGGCGCGGTTCGAGCAGGCCCTGGCCGAGCATCGGCCGCGTCTCTACGTGACCAATTCCGCGCTGCACAATCCGACCGGCGCGACGCTGTCGCCCCTGGTCGCGCACCGCGTGCTCAAGCTCGCCGAGCAGACGGGCCTCACGATCGTCGAGGACGACATCTACGGCGATTTCGAACATGACGCCGCGCCGCGTCTCGCGGCGTTCGATGGTCTCGAACGGGTCGTCCATATCGGCAGTTTCTCCAAAAGCCTGTCGGCGGCGACGCGCTGCGGATACGTGGTGGCGCGACGCGAATGGATCGAGGGTCTGATCGATCTGAAGATCGCGACGTCGTTCGGCGGGGGCCGGCTGTCGGCCGAGATCGTCCACGGCGTGCTGAAGGACGGCAGTTACCGGCGGCACATGGCGGCCTTGCGTGGCCGCCTGGCGCAGGCCATGGCCGAGACGCGCGCGCGCCTGAAGCCGCTGGGCATCGTGCCCTGGGTCGAGCCGCGCGGCGGCATGTTCGTCTGGGCGGCGTTGCCGGATGGGCTCGACGCCACCGCGGTGGCGGGATGCGCATTGGCCGAGGACGTCGTGCTGGCGCCGGGCAATGCCTTCAGCGTCGCGCAGACGGCGCGCAGCTTTCTGCGCTTCAATGTCTCGCAATCAGCCGACGACCGGGTCATCCGCGTGCTGGACGCGGCGATGCGTTCGGCGCGGCGCTCGGGAAATCAAAAATAGGAAATCAAGAACAGAATGCCAAAAAAGAAGCGCGCAGGCCCGACGTCGAGGACGGGACTGCGCGCTTCGGGGTACGACGATTTTTTCGACGAACAGGCGTCAGACCGCGGTCGCGCCGTTGTCGGCATCGGCCGCCGGTGCCGGCGTGTGGTCTTCGTCATGCTTCAGATGCGGCTTCTTGCCCGGCTGCGGAGCGTGCTCGGCATCGGGGGCGATCGCTTCGCCGTGGTTCTTCTTCTCTTGTTGCACTTTTTTGTCGTGCGCGACATTACGGGGATCAGTCATCGAATTCCTTGAGAATGGTCGAGATAAAAATGTCGGCCTGCTTCGACGATTATACGCAGATCGCTATTTGTCGCTGAGGCCGGCCGTCGCGTCGCGCATCGTCGCCCCGGTCAACTCGAGAAACGCCGCGACGATCGGATTGGCCTGCTGCATCTGCGGGCAGACGGTGAACCCGCGAAACACGATGCGTGGCGCGAACGGCCGGAACACGATGCGCCGTGGATCGGCATCCACGCAGGCCAGCGGGTTCACGACGCCGATGCCCAGGCCGCGCGACACCATCGCGCAGATCGTCGCGCCGTAAGGCGTCTCGATGACCGGCGCCTGGTGCACGCCCGCCTGCTTGAGCGCATGGTCGAGCGCCGCGCGGGTATCGTCGAGATAGGAGGGCAGGACCAGCCGCTGGTCCTTCAGGTCGCTTGCCTGGATGCGTTTGCGCGCGGCGAGCGGATGCGCCGCCGGCAGCGCGCAGACGCCCGCCAGCCGATACAGCGCCGCGCTCGTCACGCCGAATGCCTCCGGCGTGGTGGTGGCGAAACCGATGTCGCAGTACGCCGATGAGGCCCAGCGCTGGATCGTCCCCTCGCTGCGCATTTCGAGCGACACCGCGATATTCGGATAGACGGCGAGAAAGCGCTCGATGACCTGCGGCACGAAGGAAAGCGCGAGCACGGGCACCGCCACCAGCCGGAGCCGGCCAGTGCCGAACTGGCGGATCTCGCGCGCCGAGTGCGCGAGCTTCTCCAGCCCGACGAAGCTGCGTTCCACCTCGCGATAGAACGCGCTGCCGGCATCGGTCGCCTGGATACGGCCGCCGCTGCGCGTGAACAAGGCCAGCCCGGTCGAGGCTTCCAGTTCCGCGATCAAACGGCTGATGCTGGGTTGCGAGGTGCCGAGTTCGTCGGCCGCGGCCGTCATCGAACCGCGCAGCATCACCACCCGGAATGCCTCGATCTGCTTCTGGTTCATTCGCTTCCCCCGCCTCGCGTGTTCCGGAATCCGGCCAGCATGTCATATCAAAAATGAATGGCAGACGTTTTTGACCGTATTTGACCGGATGGTCCCCGCAAACCTAGACTGCCTTGACAGCCTCTTTTCCCGAAAAACCGCATGCGACCCGACACCCTGCTGTTCCACGACGATTTTCGCATCGCGCCGTACTGGTGGGACGCGGCGCCGCCCGAGACGGCGCGCGCGGCCTTGCCCGCGGCGGCCGACGTGGTGATCGTCGGCAGCGGCTACTGCGGTCTGTCGGCGGCGGCGGAGGCGGCGCGGGCGGGCCGCTCGGTCGCGGTGCTCGACGCCGGGGAGATCGGCGCCGGGGGCAGCACGCGTAGCGGGGGGATGGTGTCGAGCGGGCAGAAGCTGGCCTTGACCAATGCGATCCGCGGCGTGTCGCCGGAGCGCCTCGCGCGGCTCATGACGGAGTCCCTGAGGAGTTTCGATTTTCTCAAGCGGCTCGTGGCCGACGAGGCGCTCGACGCGGACCTGCAGCTCACGGGCCGTTTTTTCGGTGCCTACACGCCGACGCATTTCGAGCGGCTGTGCCGCCAGGGCGACCTGCTGCGGGAGAAGACCGGCGTCACGGTGCATCGGGTCTCGCGCGCCGGGCAGCGCGCCGTGATGGGGTCGGATTTCTACTACGGCGGGATCATCGTCGACGACTACGGCGGTCTGCATACCGCCAAGTATCACCGGGCGCTGCGAGACCTCGCGCGGCGGCGCGGCGCGGGCCTGTATTCGCACGCGGCGGCGACACGCATCGAGGGCAGCGCCGGGCATTTCGTGGTGCATACCGCGCGCGGCGCGATCGCCGCGCAGCAGGTGCTGGTGGCCACCAACGGCTATACCGGGCCGCTGCTGCCCTTCCTGGCGCGGCGCGTCCTGCCGGTCGCCAGTTATCAGATCGCGACCGAACCGCTGCCCGCCGGTCTGATGGCGGTGTTGAATCCGGGGCGCCGGATGATCAGCGACTCGAAGCGCAATCTCTTTTATACCCGCCCGTCGCCGGACGGCACGCGCATGCTGTTCGGTTCGCGCCCGGCGATTCGCGAAGTCGACGAGCGTGCCGGCGCGCGGATCCTGCACGCGAAAATGGTCGAACTCTGGCCGGCGCTGCGCGACGTACGCATCACGCATGCATGGAAGGGCTATGTCGCGATGACCGGCGACCGGCTCGCGCACATCGGCGTGCGCGACGGCGTGCATTTCGCAACCGGATGCAACGGCAACGGCGTGGCGCTGATGAGCTATCTCGGCAGCCGTGTCGCGCGCTGCCTGCTCGGCCTGGAACGCAGCTTCGGCGCGTTCGGCGAGGGCGCGTTTCCAATCAGCCCCGGGGGGATGCTCAAGCAGGTCACCGTGCCGGTGGGCGCGGCGCTGTACGCGCTCGACGACCGATGGGACGCGCGCGCACGGGGCGCGCTGTATTGATGCGCCCGGCTTGATGCGCCCCATTTCGGGCGCGCCCGGGGTTGTCGAAATCGTCGTTCCGAATGCAGGTCACACTTCAATGGAGAAAACATGATGCGCTTTCGTCCCTCGCTGAGGCTTGCCTCGCTCCTCGTTTCCCTGAGCTTCGCGGCCGTGACGGCGCTGGCGCATGCGGAGGACGTCGGCACCTTGACGCCCGGCAAGCTGATGGCCGGTGTGGATTCGAACAGCAAGCCCTACTCCTATGTCGACAACGGCAAGATGACGGGCTTCGACGTCGAGTTGATCCGGGCGATCGCGGCGAAGCTCGGGCTGAGCGCCGAATTCCGCGCGCAGGATTTCAGCGGCTTGCTGCCCAGCGTCGCGAACCAGCAGCTCGACCTGGCGGCGGGATCGATCTCGATCACGAAAGACCGGCTCAAGATGGTCGACTTTTCCGAGGGCTATCTGACCGGCCTGCTGAGCGTCGCGGCCTTGCCCGGCAGCCCCATCACGGCGGACAAGGCGTCCGTCACGGGCAAGCGCATCGGCGTGGTCCAGGGCACGATCGAGGACACCTATTCCGAGACCTATCTGCCGGGCGCCAATATCGTGCGGTTCCCGAACGTGAACGCGGGCTTCCTGTCGCTGCGCTCGAAATACATCGACGGCTATTTCATCGACAAGACCCTGGCCGACGGTCTGCGCGGCAAATATCCGGACCTGCACATCGCCACGCCGCTGGATATCTCCGCGGCGAACCTGCCGGCGGGCTTCCCGATGCACAAGGGCAATGCGAAACTGGAGGCGGCCGTGAACAAGGCCATCAACGAACTCGTCGCCGACGGCACCTGGCTCAAGCTCTATATGCAGTTCAATCCCGGCTACCCGAAACCCCAGAGCCTGCCGCCGTACACGATGAAGTCGGCGGGTTGAGGAGCATGCGATGAATGCCTTCCTGTCGAATTTTCTCGATTGGCCGTTGATCATCGGTTCGTTGCCGGCGCTGCTCGGCACGGGGCTGGTGAACACGCTGGTGCTGTCGCTGTTCTCGACGGTCCTCGGCATCATCCTGGGCATGGGGATCGCGCTGATGGCGGTGTCGAACCAGCGCTGGCTGGAATTTCCGGCACGGGTGTTCGTCGATGTCTTCCGCGGCCTGCCGGCGGCGCTGGTCATTTTGCTGGTGGGGCAGGGCCTGGCGCCGCTCGGGCTGTCGCTCTTCGGGCCGAATCCCTATCCGCTGGCGATCGTCGCGCTGGGGCTGATCTCGTCGGCCTATATCGCCGAGATCTTCCGCTCGGGCATCCAGAGCGTGGGCAAGGGGCAACTGGCCGCCTGCCAGGCATTGGGCATGCCGTACTGGAGCAGCATGCGGCACGTGATCGTGCCGCAGGGCATCCGCCGCATCCTGCCGGCGCTGGCGAATCAGTTCATCTCGATCGTCAAGGATTCGAGCCTGGTGTATTTTCTGGGATTGCTGATGTCGCAGCGGGACCTGTTCACGATCGGGCAGAATACGTCGGTCAATACCGCGAATCTGTCGCCGCTGGTGGCCGCGGGCGTGGTGTATCTGGTGATCACCATTCCGCTCACGCATGCGATCAATCATCTGGACCGCTGGACCAACCGCCATGCGAACCCGACATCCGGGCGGCAAGGCAGACGGGCGAAGCGCGTAACGCGCGGCGGGCCGAACACCGGGCGCCAGAACGGCCCCGACGACACGCCCGCGGGCAGGATCATTCCGGGCAATGCCGCCCATTTTCAGGCAAGAGAACCATGGGACCGCAAGTAGACACCGTCGCCGACGACCAGACCCTGCCCCACGAAGTCGACGTGGTGGTGGTGGGAGGCGGCATCATCGGCCTGAGCACCGCGCTGTATCTGAGCGAGAAAGGGCAGCGCGTGGCGCTGTGCGAGAAGGGTCACATCGCGGGCGAGCAATCCAGCCGCAACTGGGGCTGGGTGCGCATGACGCACCGGGACATGCGCGAATTCCAGTTGAGCATCGAGAGCCTGAAGCTGTGGCGCACGCTCGATCGCACGCTGGGCGTGGAGACGGGTTTCAAGCAGTGCGGCATCCTGTACATGACCGACGACGACGCGACGATGGCCGGCCACCGCACGTGGCTCGAGCGGGCGCGGCACGTCGCGGGCGACGCATTCGATACGGTGGAAGTGGATGCGAAGGGGGTCGCGGCGTTGCTGCCGGGCGCGAGCATGTCTTTCAGGGGCGGTCTGTACACCGCGGGGGACGGCCGCGCCGAACCGCAGCGCGCGGCACCGGCGATCGCGAACGCGCTGCGTCGGCGCGGCGTGAAGATCCTCACGCCCTGCGCGGTGCGCGGCATCGAAACCAGCGCCGGGCGCGTGAGCGCCGTGGTGACCGAACACGGCACGATCCGCTGTCAGAGCGTGGTGGTGGCGGGCGGCGCGTGGTCGCGGCTCTTCTGCGGCAATCTCGACGTGGCGTTGCCGCAGTTGCTGGTGCGCGCGTCGGTGCTGCGCACCGCGCCGATCGAGGGCGGTCCCACCGTCAGTGCGAGCAACAAGTCCTTCGCGTTTCGCAAGCGCGCCGACGGCGGCTATACGATCGCCCCCGGTTTTCGCACCAATACCGATCTGACGCCCGACTGCTTTCGCCTGCTGTTCCAGTACCTGCCGGCGTTGCGCAGCCAGATGGGCGCGATGCGGGTGGGAATCGGCGCGCGGTTTTTCGAAGAGTGGCGGCGCGCCCGGCACTGGGCGCTCGACCGGCCGACGGTCTTCGAACAGATCCGCACGCTCGACCCGGAACCCACCGTGGCCTTCACCGATGCGGGCCTGCGCGAATTCATCCAGGCCTTCCCCCATCTGCGCGCCGCGCGGATCGCGCAGCGTTGGGCCGGGTATATCGACGTGACGCCCGATGCCATTCCGGTGATTTCCGGCGTCGATCAGACGCCGGGCCTCTTCATCAACACGGGCTTTTCGGGACACGGTTTCGGCATCGGACCGGCCGCGGGCAAGTTGATGGCGGATCTCGTGACCAACGACACGCCGCTTGTCGACCCGCGGGCGTTTCGCCTGAACCGTTTCAGCGACGGCACGAAAATCGTCATCGATGCGGGATTTT
Organism: Robbsia betulipollinis; assembly: GCF_026624755.1. Lineage (NCBI taxonomy): Bacteria > Pseudomonadati > Pseudomonadota > Betaproteobacteria > Burkholderiales > Burkholderiaceae > Robbsia > Robbsia betulipollinis. Next base: position 32,736 of record NZ_JAPMXC010000013.1, on the reverse strand, counting down.
AAGGGGATATCCATGAGTCAGGAATCCATGAGTCGGGGATCCATGAGCCGGGGAACGGCCAAGGTCGCGATGATCTCGGGGGCGACCCGGGGCATCGGTCTGGAGATCGCCAGGGAGTTCGCGCGGCGCGGCTATCGCCTGTCGCTGGGCGCGCGCGATCCCGCGACGGCGGCGGCCACGTTCGCGACGTTCGCGGGGAACGACGCCCTGACGTTCCCGTATGAGGCCCGCGCACGCGACGCGGGACGCGACTGGGTGGCGGCCACGTTCGAACGCTTCGGCCGCATCGACGTGCTGGTATGCAGCGCGGGTATCTGCAAGCATATCGGCCTGGAGGAGGGCAGCGACGACTTGCTCGAGGAAACGCTCGACATCAACGTGCAGGCGCCGTTTCGTCTTGTCCGGGCCGCGTTGCCGCATTTGCGCAAGCCGGGCGATGCGCGGGTCGTGCTGCTGTCGTCGCTCTCGGGCAAACGGGTCAGCAACCTGAATGTCGGCTATCAGATGTCCAAGCATGCGGTGATCGCGCTCAATCACGCGGTGCGGCGCGCCGGATGGCAGGACGGCATCCGCTCGACGGCGATCTGTCCGGGTTACGTCAACACGGACATGGCGAGCGGCATCGCGGACATCGGTCCCGAGGCCATGACGCAACCCGGGGACGTGGCGCGGATCGTCGCGGACACGGTGGCGTTGCCCAACACCGCGAGCGTGGCGGAAATCCTGGTGAATTGCCGGTACGAGAACCTGCTGTAAAGACGACACGTCATGAAGACGGACGTGACGCAGCCCGCATCGATCATCGACGCGGGCTGCGTGGCACCGTGACGGGCGTTGGCCGTGATGGCAACGCCCGCGTGCATGCCGCTTAGAAGCGGTACGTCGCGCCCACCTGGAAGGTCCGGCCGATGTAGGTGTACAGCGACTGGTCGTAGCCCGTGTAGTAGGGGTAGCCCTGCCACTCGACGTCGAACGGCGGACGCTTGTCCATCAGATTGCTGATACCGCCGTAGATCGTCCAGTTCTTGAAGCCGCGGTAGGCGGTGAACAGGTTGAACTGGCTGTACGAAGCGACCTGGTGATTGCCGCCGTCGCCGTATTCCTCGGCGATCGCGTTGGTGTACGGGCCCGTGTACTGCCACGTAAGCGTGGTCGTGAAGCCCTTGTAGCCCCAGGTCAGCGTCGTGTTGCCCTTCCAGCGCGGGTTACTCGCACCGAACGGCTGGTTCAACGCATAGTTGTTGCCCGCGAAGTCCTGCGTCGTGCCGTCCGTGTTGTGCAGCTTGAAGTGCCACACATAGGTCCAGTCCGCCGCCAGCGTGAAGTTGCCTGCCGGCGAACCCACCGTCTTGCGGAAGTTCAGGTCGAAACCGTCGGTGTCGAGCGCGCCCAGGTTGACGAACTGCTGGTTGATGTACTGGATATTGCCCGCCGCGTCCCGGATGACGACGCTGGGATTGTTCGCGACGATCAGCGCTTCCGGGTCGGCCGTGCCGATCACGCCATCGATGCGGACCTTGTAGAAGGCCGCGCCGATATCGAGCGAGCGGTCGGGCGAGAGTTCGAAGCCGATGTTGTAGTTCTTGGTGTGCTCCGGCTGCAGATTCTTGTTGCCGTTGGTGTCCTCGGTCGTGAACGCCTTGGTCGAACCGCCTGGCGCATACGGGTCCAGCAGCGTCTGGTGGCCGATGTAGGTTGCCTGCGAGTTCTCGACCAGCGTCGGCGCACGGAAGCCGCGCGAATACGATGCGTAGGTCGTGACTGCCTGCACCGGTTGATAACGCAGTGCGAAACTCGGCGAGAACGCGCCGCCGAAATCGCTGTAGTGGTCGTAGCGGCCGGCCTGCGTGAAGACCAGGTTGTGCAGCAGCGGAATCTGCATCTGGTAATAGACGGCGGCGACGTTGCGCGAACCCTGGACCGACTGCACGTTCGCCGGCGCGGTGATGCCCAGCGACGAATACGTCTGCGGGTTGATCACCGAGCTTTCGTGACGGAACTCGGTGCCGAAGCCCAGACCCACATCGCCCGTGGGCAGATGGAACAGATTGCCGGTGGAGGTGGTGGCCGAGACCGCGTCGGTTTTCGAGATGGCCTGCTGGTAATCGTTTTGGAACAGGCCGTTTTCGCCGTTCGGCGTCAGCGCCGGGTTGGCGAAGTTGAGGATGCCGTTGTTGATGATGTTATTGACGGCGGCGGTGTTCAGGACGTTGGTGTACGTGGTGTCGACCGTGCTTTGCGAATGGCCGGCATCGACGTTCCAGTCCCAGTCGCCCGCCTTTGGAATCGAATAGGATCCCTTGACGCCGGTCGATGCCTTCCAGTAGGTGGAAACCGTGTCGTTGCTCGTCGTCGCGTTCGGGAACGCGTAGTTGAGCGTGGTCGGTACGCCGTACGGGTTGTACGGGTTGCTGGCCGGCACGACGCGCGAAATAGGTGCGACCGTACCGGTGGTGGGGTTGTATACGTTCGACAGGCTGGTCAGCGAGGCGATGCCCGACATCTGGTACGTCTCGTTGCGGCTGCCCCACAGATCGACGTACGCCTGGGTGGTGTCGTCGATCCGGAACGTGCCGCGCATCTTCGCGTTCAAACGCGTGATCGCCGGGTTCAGGGAGGTGTCCTGGGTGGTCTTGTACGAGCACGACGCGCCGCCCGTCAGCGTGGTGCTGCCACCAACGCAGTTCGATGCCGGCGCGGTGGTGCCGTCGGGCAAGGTCCAATACTGCTGCTTCTGGTTGGGCGGTTGATTGGTGCCACCGCCGTACTGCGTGAAATCGCTGTTCGCGGTCATGTCGCGGTCGGCCAGCGTCGAGCCGGAATCGCGATACCAGCTGGCGGCGGCGGTCACGTTCCAGCCGTCGGTGTTGACGTTGCCCTTGCCGGCCAGCACGCTGAAATTGCCCTGGCCGTCGCCCGGGTGCTGCGCCTTGCCCAACTGCCCGTCGATCTGCAGACCCTGATAATTCTTTTTCGTGATGATGTTGACGACGCCCGCGATCGCGTCCGAGCCGTATTGCGAGACGGCGCCGGTCTTGACGATCTCGATGCGCTCGACCATGTTCATCGGGATCGTGTTGACGTCGAAGAACGTATCCGTGAAGTTCACCGCCTTCGCGTAGTTCGCCACGCGCTGACCGTCGACGAGCACCAGCGTGTACTTCTCGCTCAGACCCCGCAGCGCGATGCCCGCGCCCCCCGGCGCGGTGGTCGACGAGGTCGCCTGCGACCAGCTGCTCGCCGAGTTCGCGGACACGCCGCGCAGGAAATCGGCGACCGTCGTGTAGCCCGATTCCTGGATCTGGCGGGCGGTGACGGTCTGCACTTCCGTGTTGCCCACCTTGTCGGCGGTGCGGATCAGCGATCCCGTCACCTCGACGCGCTGCAACTGGCTCACGCCCGGGGTCGACGCCGAGGTAGCGGGCGACGCCGCGGACGTGGTCGAGGTCGTCCCGGCCAGACCGGTATCCGTCGACGCCGCGGATTGTGCTTGCGCGAGCGGACTCAATGCCGCGCTCAACAAGAGTTCGGCACCCACGATCCGCTTGATTGCCGTTACCAGTTTCTTCTGTTTCACGTGCTACCCCTTCAGGTCTGAAATCCCATATTTTGGTGAACCAACTATGCCGCCACGATCGTCGCGGGGCAGCTCATGCAGTGCGGTGGGACACGGCTTTTGTCGTATGTGGGGGCCGGGTCTCAGGTCGCCGTCGCATCGCATCGTTGGCGAAAGCCCCGCCGATTGTGTCGACAGGACCGGTCATCAAAGCGGTGGCATCAAATGCATGAGGTATGCCAACTCCCGGCGAAATTCCGAAAAATCGAACGACCTCTTCATTCTTTTCACCGTAACAATTTGAAATGATTGGGAATTGAAGTAACGTTTTGTAATGCGACGCACGCCTTACGGAAACGTAATATTCAGCCCGGCTATCACAAAAATTATCTTTTCATATTGTTTGTAGAAGTTTTGTGGAGCGTGCGATGCTTTTAACGGTGCGTGTAATGCACCAAAAGAATTCGGTAAACACAAAGTCGGTGCGGACGCCGTTCAGGACTTCGGTGGTGCCGGACGCTGTGTTTCGCAAGGAAGGAAGCGTAATTTAAAAAATGGAAATTCTTTGTATTTTTCCTTCATATACAAAGAGATAAAAGAGAAAAGAACCTGGTGGGGAAGGTGCTACCATGGCGGCTCGGCACCGTTTGAGTGCCTGATATTACATATTACTTACAAGGCACCAACATCGCGCAAAAATGCACAAAAACCGCGATGGCGGGCGAGCGAAAATTTTTTTGAAAAAGAAAAGCGGCGGTCGGGCCCGGGATTCCCGGACCCACCGTGTCGGGTGGGCGATTTGATGGTTTACCCTCGAAAGTTTATAAATGATCCGTAAGATCATGGAGTTGGATGTCGCGTCGTTCCCACCTCCGCCTGCGCGTGTCGCGAACTGGCACAGACGGTGCTTTTAAGGTGCCGCTTCTCGGAACGGCTCTTACCCGGAACCCGCCCGCGCGATGACCATCCGTTATTCACGCTGAACCGTCACCTGTCCTAATGGAGTCCGCAGTGCTGCAAACCCTGATTAACTATTCGTCCCAGTCGATGGGCCTCATCCCCTTGCTGGCACTGATCTTTCTGCTTGGCGTGGCCATCATCATCGAGCGGCTGGTATTCTTCGCGCGCGCCGTGCGCACCGGCAGGACCATCGAGTACGACCTCAAGCACGTCACGGCGAACAATGCCGTGGACGCGGAGAAGCTGGTGACGCATTACTCGTCGACCGTGCAGGCCGAGCTGGTGCGTTCGGCGCTCAAGGTGAAGGGGCAGCCCGAGGCGGAAGTCGAGCGGGAACTCGAGGAAACCATCATGTTTCAGATGCCGCGTCTCGACCGCAACCTGTGGGTGCTCGACACGGCGGTGACGCTCGGTCCGCTGCTGGGACTGCTGGGCACGATTTTCGGGATGGTGCAGTCGTTCAACGTCCTGGGCGCGAGCGGCACGTCGAACCCGAATGGCGTCACCGGCGGTATCGGCCATGCGCTGACGGCCACCGCCTGCGGCCTGATCATCGCGATCGTCTGCGTGATCTTCCTGAACTATTTCAACAAGCGCATCCGGATGACGGTGAATCAGTTCGATCTGATCAAGTCGATGCTGGTGTCGCGGTTTGCCGCCTGAAGCCAGACCGGTCCAGGCCATTGAGATAGAGAGGTCGTAGATGAGAAATCACCGCAGTCATTATCTGGGCGCAGAGGAGAAGGCACGCATCGAGATCATTCCGATGATCGACATCATGATGTTCCTGCTGGTCTTCTTCATGCTGGCGACGCTGAAGATGATCCAGGGCGCGGGCATCAAGCTCGACCTGCCGCAGTCCAGCACCGCCGAGCAGTTGCAGAAGACGGTCAAGGTATCGATCGGCGTCACGAAGACCGGCGAGCTGTATATGGATGCAAAGCCGATCGATGCCAACACGCTGTCGGCGCGGCTCAAGGGCCTGGTGCAGGGCAACAGCAACGTCGACGTGGCGATCGCCGGCGATGAAGGCGTCGATTACAAGAAGATCATCGGGGTCATGGATGTGGTCCGCGCCGCGGGCATCAGTTCGGTGGCGTTGGTGACCAATCCCGCGACATGACGCCGGGATCCCCAACATGAGCGAATCACTCCCCCGTCTGGGCGGCGCGTTATGGGCGTCGCAGGAGCAGGCGCCCGGCCATAGCCGCAAGGCGATGTACGTGGCGCTGCTCGGCGCGCTGATCGTCGAAGGCGCGATCATCTTCGGCATCTCGCATATCAGCATTGCACCGCCGCCCCCGCCGCCGAAGGAAATGCGCGTGCGGATGGCGCCGCCGCCGCCGCCGCCCCCGCCGCCGCCCGTGGTAAAGAAACTGGAGCCACCGCCCGCGCAGCCGAAACAACCCACGCCGAAGCCGCCGCCACCGGCCAAGCCGGCGGCGGTGCCCAAGCCGGCGAAGATCGCCGCGGCCGCGCACCCGGCCGCGCATGCGCCGGCGATCGCGACCGCGCCGGCCGATACGACGCCGTCGCCCCCGACCGCCGCGACCGGACCGGCGCCGACACCGGCGCCGCCGGCACCCCCCGCGCCCGTCGCACCGCCCGCGCCGCCCGCCCTGCACGGTGTCGTCGACGGCCGTGGTCATTGTCAGTCGGTCCAGCCGGTGATCCCGCAGCGCGCGTTGCAGCAGGGCATCTCCGCGGACGTGACCGCGCACCTGTCGATCAATCCGGACGGCAGTGTGGGCGACGTGAAGATCGTGCGGAGTTCCCCGCCCACCTCGGTCTTCAATGACGCGGTGATCACGGCGGCGAAATCGTACCGCTGCGAGAAAAACGCGATCGCGTACGTGGGCGAGGTGACCTTCTCGTTCAAGACGACCGCGGGCAGCGACGACGAATAGACAAGGTTTCAGGCCGTGGCGGTTGCCGCTATGATCAATCCGGTCAAGGCGGTGCCGCCAGGCGTGCCGCGGGCGAGGCGCCGTGATCCGGCAATCCGTCCGCGGCATGCTTTCGGTGAGCCGGGGCGCCAGCGGCACGGCGCCCCGGCAACTGCCTTGCCCTTACCCGATGGCGAGCGCTTTTCAACAGGATGGAAGTATGCGTAACGTGAAGTTTCCCCCATACCGCCGCGCGGCGGCCTGGCTCGCCGCCGGCGTCATGTCGGGCGCGCTGGCGGTCCCGACCCTCGCCCTCGCGGCAAGTATTCCGCCCGGCGTGATGCTCGCCCCGAATCAGGTGCTGATTCGCAATAACGGTTCGGAAGTCGAAACGCTCGACCCGAACCTGGCCGAGACGGTGCCGGCGCATGCCATATTGATGGATCTTTTCGAAGGTCTGACCGCCAACGACAATCATGGTGGAACGGTTCCGGGCGTCGCGGAGAAATGGGAGCAGAAGGACCCGACCACCTGGATCTTCCACCTGCGCAAGAACGCGAAGTGGTCGAACGGCGAGACGGTGACGGCCGGTGATTTCGTCTACGGCATGCAGCGCCTGGTGGATCCCAGGACCGCCTCGTCGTACGCGAGCACCTATGGCGGCTTTCTGGTGAACGGCACCGACATCATCGCGGGCAGGAAGCCGGCGACGGCGCTGGGCGTGAAGGCGATCGACGCCGTCACGCTGGAGATCAAGACCCCGTATCCGGTGCCGTTCCTTCCGGACGTGATGGCCAACGGCAACCTTGGCCCGATCAACAAGGCGGGCGTCGAAAAATACGGCGTGAACTGGACCAAGCCGGGCAACCTGGTCAGCAACGGCGCTTACATGCTGAAAACCTGGCAGGTCAACGACCGCATCGTGGTCGTCAAGAACCCGCAATATTGGGATGCCGCCAATGTGCAGTTGACGCAGATCACCTTCCTGCCGATCGAGAGCGAGGACGCCGACGTCAAGATGTTCCAGTCGGGCAGCGAGGACTGGGAGTATCAGCTGCCGCCGGGCGCCTACCCGCGTCTGAAACAGGACTATCCCAAGGACATCCGCAATACCCCGATGCTGGGCCTGCGCTACTTCACGTTCAACATGCAGGACCCGCTCCTGAAGGACGTGCGGGTGCGGCAGGCCTTGTCGATGGTGGTGGATCGCGAGGTACTCGCGCAGCACGTGACCGCGAGCGGCGAGACGCCCGCGTACGGGCTGATCGTCAAGGGCATGAAGGGCGCCGATGTCGGCAACTACGACTGGGCCGCCTGGCCGATGGCGAAACGCGTCGCCACCGCCAAACAACTGCTCGCCGCCGCCGGCGTGAAGCCGGGCACGCAACTGCATATCGCGATGAACACCAGCGACTTCAACAAGCGCATGTCGATCTTCCTTGCCTCGGAATGGAAATCCAAGCTCGGGCTGGACGCGCAGATCGATTCGATGGAATTCAAGGTGCTGCTGCGCCAGCGGCATGCCGGCCAGTTTCAGGTGGCCCGCAACGGCTGGATCGCCGATTACAACGATGCGAGCGCCTTTCTGACGCTGGTGCAATGCGGTTCCGAACAGAACGACAGCCACGGCTGTGACCCGAAGGCGGACGCGCTGATGCTGCAGGCCTCGCAGTCGAACGATCCGGCGCTGCGTCAGAAGCTGCAAACGCAGGCGGCGCAGCTGGCGATGGCGAACTATCCCATCCTGCCCCTGATGCAATACACCGCAGCGCGCCTCGTGAAGCCTTATGTCGGCGGCTACACCAACGACAATCCGCTGGACCGCTTCCGCGGCAAGGACCTGTACATCATCAAGCATTGATGGCGCGGCCCGCGCGACGCGTTCGGCGCGATTTCCGGTTCTGATGCGACGCGCGGGGTTGAAGCCCGCGCGCGTCGCGGGAGACGTTTCATGTGGTCCTATACCTTGCGGCGCGTGCTGTTCACGCTGCCCACGCTGCTGATCGTCATCACGGTCTGCTATCTGCTGCTGCACCTCACGCCCGGCGGTCCGTTCGACGGCGATCGACAGGTCCCCGCGGCGGTGCTGGCCAACCTCCAGCAGAAGTATCATCTCAACGATCCGCTGTGGAAGCAGTATCTGCTCTACCTGAACAGCCTGCTGCACGGCGACCTGGGCGCGTCGTTCCGCTATGCGGACTGGAGCGTCAACGCCCTGGTGCGGCAGGCGTTGCCGGTATCGCTGCTGATCGGCGGCGTGGCCATGCTCCTGTCGATCGTCATCGGCATCGCGCTCGGCATGGTCGCGGCGCTGTACCGCAACAGTCCGGCGGACTATCTGCTGATGCTGATCGGCAACGCCGGCAGCGCGTTCCCGTCCTTCGTCATCGGCCCGGTGCTGATCCTGATCTTCTCGATCATCCTGAAATGGCTGCCGGCCGGGGGGTGGAACAACTACGAGGTGCGCTTCATGGTGCTGCCGATCGTGCTGCTGACGATCGTCAACGTCGCGACGATCGGCCGGCTGTCCCGCGCCGGTCTGATCGAGGTGATGAACACCAACTACATCCGCACCGCCTATGCGAAGGGCCTGTCGCGCCGCACCATCGTGCTGCGCCACGCGCTGCGGCCGACGCTGATTCCGGTGGTGTCGGTGCTGGGGCCGCTCGCGATCAGTTCGATCACCGCCGCGGTGGTGACCGAATCGGTGTTCGCGCTGCCGGGGATCGGCAAGCTGATCGTCAACGGCGCGGCGAACCGCGACTACACGCTGGTGCTCGGGCTGGTCGTGCTGGTCACGATCTTCGCCGTGCTGCTCAACCTGCTGGTCGATCTCGCCTACGCCTGGCTCGATCCCAAAATTCGCTACTGATGCCGGTCATGACACGGCAGTCACCGATCATTTCGCGAATCCCCCTACGCATCCCGCTTGCAAGCACGAGGTCCACATGAAACGACGCGCGTTGGCGCCCGCACTCGGCGCGGCGGTCACGGCGCTGCCGGTCGCGGGGCGCAGCCCCTGGCAGGACGCACGCACACGCTTTGTGCGCAACAAGGCGGCGGTCGCCAGCCTGGCGCTGCTGGCCCTGATCACCCTGGTGTGCATCGTCGGGCCATTCGTCCTGCCCAATGATTTCGAGACGTCGGACTGGAGCGCGATCAACACGCCGCCGACCTGGATGAACTGGCACCTGTTCGGCACCGACCAGAATGGCCGCGACCTGCTGGTGCGCTGCCTGATCGGCGGGCGCATCTCGCTGCTGGTGGGCGCGCTCGCGACGCTGACGTCGGTGACGCTCGGCATCGTCTGGGGCGCGGTCGCCGGTTTCGTCGGCGGACGGGTGGACAATCTGATGATGCGCGTCGTCGACATGATGTACGCGATTCCCTATCTGCTGATCGCCATCCTGATGGTCACGCTGCTGGGGCGCGATTTCTATCTGGTGGTGCTGACGATCACGGTCTTTTCCTGGATGGACATGGCGCGCGTGGTGCGTGGCCAGACGCTGGCGATCCGTTCGCGCGAGTATATCGAGGCGGCGCACGCGATCGGCGTGTCGACCGGCGGCATCATCCTGCGCCACGTCGTGCCGAATCTGCTGGGCATCGTCGCGATCTACACGACGGTGACCGTGCCGGGCGTGATCCTGACGGAGTCGGTGCTGTCCTTCCTCGGGCTGGGCGTGCAGGAGCCGATGACGAGCTGGGGCGTGCTGATCCAGGACGGCGTGGGCAATATGGAGGCCGCGCCGTGGATCCTGCTGTTTCCGGCGGCGCTGCTGTCGATGACCCTGTACTGTATCAATTTCGTCGGCGACGGCTTGCGTGACGCCCTCGACCCGAAGGACCGGTGATGGCGATGCCTTTATTGCAAGTGAACAATCTCGAAGTGGCGTTCGCCACGCCCGATGCGACGGTGCGCGCGGTCAACGGCGTGAGCTTCGATCTGGAGGAGGGGAGCACGCTGGGCATCGTCGGCGAATCGGGTTCCGGAAAAAGCCAGAGCGTGCTGGCGATGATGGGTCTGCTCGCGGGCAACGGCACGGCGAGCGGTTCCGCGCTCTATCAGGGGCAGGACCTGCTGCGCATGCCCGCGCAGGCGCTGAACAAGATCCGCGGCAACCGGCTGTCGATGATCTTCCAGGATCCGATGACGTCGCTGAACCCGTATCTGACGATCGAGCGCCAGATGACCGAGGTGCTGCAACTGCACAAGAATCTGACGCGCCGCGCGGCGCGCAAGCGTGCGATCGAGATGCTCGAAGCCGTGCGCATCCCCGAGGCCGCGCACCGCATCGATCAGTATCCGCACGAATTGTCCGGCGGCATGCGGCAGCGCGTGATGATCGCGATGGCGCTCCTGTGCGAGCCGCAGGTGCTGTTCGCCGACGAGCCGACCACGGCGCTCGACGTGACCGTGCAGGCGCAGATCCTGCAACTGCTGCGCAATCTGCAGCATGACTTCGGCACGGCGATCGTCCTGATCACGCACGATCTGGGCGTGGTCGCCGGGTTGTGCGAGAAGGTGATGGTCATGTACGGCGGGCGCGTGATGGAGCACTGCGACGCGGACGATCTGTTCGCGCGGCCCTCGCATCCCTACACGATCGGCCTGCTGCGTGCGTTGCCGCGGCTCGATCGCTCCGACGCGCCGCTCGTCGGTATTCCGGGCAATCCGCCGAACATGGCGCGTCCGCCCTCGGGCTGCCCGTTCCAGGAACGCTGCATCGATGCCGCCGACCATTGCGGCGACGGTCCGCCGCCCCTGATTCCGTTCGGCGAGAAGCCGGACTGGCTGCGCGCCTGCTATCGCCCGGTGTATGACATGCGCGAATACACGGGCCGCGCGGGCGATATCCGGGAGACGAGCAATGCGTGATGTCCTCATGGAAGCGCCGCGGGAAGCGATGCCGGACGGCGTGCCGGGCAGGGCGGACGAAGCGCCCATCCTGTCGGTGCGCGATGTCCGGGTGCATTTCAAGGTGAAGGCGAAAAGCCGGCTGCCCTGGGCGCCGGTGCGCACGTTGAAGGCCGTGGACGGCGTCAGTTTCGACCTGCGTGCCGGGGAAACGCTGGGCGTCGTCGGCGAGTCCGGTTGCGGCAAGTCGACGTTGTCGCGCGCGATCCTGAACCTGATTCCGGCCACGCACGGCGAGATCGTCTGGATGGGCCGTTCGCTCGCCAACGCCTCCACGCGGGACTGGCACGCCGTGCGCCGCGACGTCCAGATGATTTTTCAGGATCCGCTTGCGTCGCTCGACCCGCGCATGACCGTCGGCCAGATCATCGCCGAGCCGCTGCGCGAACACCGGCGCGACCTGTCGAAGGACGAGGTCTCGCGTCGCGTGCGCGCGATGATGGCGAAGGTCGGGCTGCGCGAGCAGATGATCAACCGCTACGCGCACGAATTCTCGGGCGGCCAGTGCCAGCGCATCGGCATCGCCCGCGCGCTGATCATCGAGCCGAAGCTCATCGTCTGCGACGAGCCGGTGTCCGCGCTCGATGTCTCGATCCAGGCGCAGATCGTCAATCTGTTGAAATCCCTGCAGCAGGAAATGCGGCTGGCCGTGATCTTCATTGCGCACGATCTCGCGGTCGTCAAGCATATCGCCGACCGGGTGATGGTGATGTATCTCGGGCACGTGATGGAATTGGCCGACAAACACGCGTTGTATGCCGATCCGCGCCATCCGTACACGCGCGCGCTGCTGTCGGCGGTGCCCATTCCGGATCCCGCGATCGAGCGCAACAAGGTCGTGCAGATTCTGGGCGACGACATTCCGAGTCCGATCAATCCGCCGAGCGGCTGCGTTTTTCATACCCGTTGCCCGCGCGCCGAGGCGCGGTGCTCGGTCGAGGTGCCGCTGTTGCGTCGGGTCGCCGACGGCCACGCCGCGGCGTGCCACTTCGCGTGATGGCGTAAGGCGTGATGGCGTGCGTGTTGGCGCGTGGGTATAGGGATTGCTGACATACGGGAGCAGGACGTTCATTGCCGCGCTTGCCCCCGCCGCGGCCCGCGTTCCACCAACCCCAGCGAGCACGTCATGCAATGGATGGCCGTCTTGTTTGCAGTCGCCGCCGGTGTCCTGAATACCGTGCAGTCCGGCAGCAACGTCACCCTTCACAAGATACTAGGTCAGCCCGTCTGGGCGGCGGTCATCGTATATGTCGTCGGCCTGCTCGCCATCGCCGTCGCCGCACCCTTCATGGGCGTGCGCCTGCCGGCGCCCGGCGCCGTTTCGCATGTGCCGTGGTGGGCCTGGCTGGGCGGCGCATTCGGCGCGTTCTATATCTTCACGATGCTGACGATGGCCGACAAGCTGGGCGCCGCGATCTTCCAGGCCCTGACGGTGACGGCCGCCATCGCGACGTCGCTGGCGATGGATCATTACGGCTGGATGGGGTTCGAAGTCCACAAGGCCGGCATCGGCCGCCTGGCTGGGGGTGCCTGCATGATCGTGGGACTGTTCCTGATCGCCAAATTCTGAGATGGTGGGACGGGCGCCGACGTCGGCAGCCACGGGATGCGGCGCGCGCCTGCCCCGACGCCGCCTCTTCAATAGGTCTTGTAGGGCAGAAACTTTCCCGACAGCACGACGTTCACGCGGTCGCCTTTCGGATCGGCCTGGCGCTGGATGTCCATCGAGAAATCGATCGCGCTCATGATGCCGTCGCCGAATTCCTCGTGGATCAGTTCCTTGATCGTCGTCCCGTATACGCTGACGATTTCATACCAGCGGTAGATGAGCGGGTCGGTCGGCACGGCGCTGGGCAGCGAGCCCTTGTACGGGACGATCTGCAGCCAGGCGCAGGCTTCGTCGTCGAGGTCGAACAATTCCGCCGCGGTTTCGGCCTGCTGCTTGCTGAATTGCATCTGGCCCAGACAGGCGGCGGTCGCCCATTCCTTGCTGGTGCCCAGCCGTGTCGCGATGTGGGCCCATTTCAGGCCTTTACGCACCTTTGCTGAAACGATCATCTTGGTGACTTCGCTGCGATCGCTGATGGACATGTGATGGTTTCTCCTGGTTTTGGCGTGGAAGAAGGAATGCCGGTCCGCGCTGACCCAGCCCGACGGACGGATTCGCATCCGTTCCACATGGTGGAACAAAGTGGGAAGGCCGTAAGGATTTTGCCGGTATTTCCTCTGAATTGCTATTCATCGCGTGGTATCTTCCAGTGGTAGCAAGGAACGTTTTTTGCTGAACGCACTTGTCTTCCACTCTTGTGAGCTTCCCGAATGTCAGCCGCCGCTATCCTGGATGATCCGATCCGACTGGAGCGCCTGCGTGCTTTCGGCATCCTCGACACTCTGTCGGAACCGCATTTCGATTCTCTGGCGCAAATGGCCGCGCGATTGGTGCGTATGCCCATGGCGCTCATCAACTTCGTCGACGAGGCGCGCACCTGGTGCAAGGCGGCCTGGGGCTGTGAACGCAGGAGCATCGTACGCGACCATTCCCTGTGCGCGAGCGCGCTGCTGCGCGGCGATGCCCTCGTTCTCCCCGATGTGCGGGAAGACGCCCATTTCAAGACGCACCCGTGTAAGGTTGGCGACCTGAAAGTCGCCTCCTATGCCGCCATCGTCCTGAAAACCGACGACGGCGTGCGCCTGGGTACCCTGTGCGTCGCCGACCGGATCGCTCGCGAAATGGACGAGCAGGACCTGGCGGCGCTGCAACTCGTCGCCCAGCAGGTGGTCAAGCATCTGGAGGCACGGCGCACCGACGCCCGTGTCGCCGACCTGGAAGCGCAGCTGGACGCCGCGCAGCGCCACCGCGATCAATTCCTGGCGATGCTGGCGCACGAGTTGCGCGCGCCGCTCGCGCCCATTCTCACCGGCGTGCGGATACTCCATCATGCCGAGGTGACCGAAGACCAGCGTGCATGGGCGAAGAAGCTGATTTACCGGCATGTGGGGCACATGAGCGAGATCGTCGATCACCTGCTGTCGGCCTCGCTGGTGTCTTTCGGTTCGGTGGAGCTGCATCTCGAGCCCACCCCGCTTGCGCGGCTGATCGAGCAGGCGGTGGAAATGCACCAGGCGACGCTGGACGAGCGGCATCAGGTGCTGCATTGCGAGATCGACGGAGATCCGTGGGTGGCCGCCGACCGGACCCAGTGTCCGCTGGTGATATCGAACCTGCTGATGAACGCCTCGCAGTACACAGCGAACGGCGGGCGCATCGATATCGTGGCGAATGCGAGCGACAAGATCGTGACGGTACGGGTGCGGGATACCGGCATCGGCATCGATCCGGCCGACATGGACGAGATTTTCCAGATCTTCGGGCAATCGAAGCAGCCGCTCGACCGCTCCAAGGGCGGCATGGGGCTCGGTCTGCCGCTGGCACGCCGTCTCGCCGAGTGGCACGGCGGATCGCTGACCGCCAGCAGCGCCGGGCCCGGGTGCGGCAGCGAATTCCTGCTGACCCTGCGCCGCGCGGTGCCGGGAGAGGCGATGGTATCGGCCAATGTCGTGGGACAGAAGACGATGCGCCCGCTCGACATCCTGATCGTCGAGGACAATGCCGACACCGCCGACGCGTTGGCGCTGTATTACGAGATGTCGGGGCATCGCGTGCGGGTGGCGAACCGGGCGAGCGATGCGATCGCGCGACTGGGCGAGCAGCAGCCCGACGTCGTGCTCAGCGATATCGGGCTGCCCGATACCGACGGTTACGCGCTGGTGCAGAAACTCCGGGCGATGAATCCGTCCGCGAGCACGGCCTTCATCGCGATCACCGGCTATGCGAGCGAGAAGGACAAGGAGGCCGCCACGCTGGCGGGATTCCGCGCCCATTTCGCGAAGCCCGTCGATCTCGCGAAGCTCGACCGGGTGCTGTCGCGGTTGCAGAATACCCAGCCTGGGACGGACACGTCGCGTCCTCTTCCTTCCTGACCGAGGAGCGCCCCGCGATGGGCATGGATTCCCGCATGCACCTTTCTTACCCGCGCGATCTGATCGGCTATGGCGGCAAGTCCGTCCATCCGGATTGGCCCGGCAATGCCCGGATTGCCGTGCAGTTCGTCCTGAACTACGAAGAAGGCGGGGAGAACAGCGTCCTGCATGGTGACGCGGGCTCCGAGCAATTTCTGTCGGACATCCCCGGCGCGGCGTCTTACCCGGCGCGACACATGAGCATGGAATCGCTGTACGAATACGGGTCGCGCGCCGGTGTCTGGCGCATCCTGCGCGAATTCGAGCGCCGCGGTCTGCCGCTGACCGTGTTCGCCGTCGGCATGGCGCTCGAACGACACCCCGACCTCGCCCGCGCCTTCGTCGAACTGGGCCATGAAATCGCCTGTCACGGCTATCGCTGGATTCACTACCAGGACGTGCCGGAAGAGGTCGAACGCGAGCACATGGCGCGCGGCATCGCGGCGATCGAAAAGCTGTGCGGCGTGCGGCCGCTGGGCTGGTACACCGGCCGCGACAGCATCAACACGCGCCGTCTGGTCGTCGAGCAGGGCGGCTTCGCCTACGATGCCGATTCCTACGGCGACGACCTGCCGTTCTGGACCCAGGTCGCCACCGCCTCCGGAACCCGTGTTCCGCATTTGGTCGTGCCCTACACGCTCGACACGAATGACATGCGCTTTGCGGTCAGCCCCGGTTTCACCAACGCCGACGACTTTTTCGTCTACCTGCGCGACGCGTTCGACGTGCTGTATGTGGAAGGCGAGACGCAACCGAAGATGCTGTCGATCGGCATGCACTGCCGCCTGCTCGGCCGGCCCGGTCGGTTTCGCGCGCTGCAGCGCTTTCTCGATCACATCGAGCGGCACGACCGCGTCTGGGTGACGCGTCGCATCGACATCGCGCAGCATTGGCGCCGGCATCACCCTTTCCAGCCGCCCGGCTGAGAACGGACGCCGCCGCGCGTCATACTGACGCAGGGTCGGCATTTCATTTATGGCGACTTGCCAGCGGGTTTTTGCGATCGCATTGTGCATTGTGCACAACGCATTCAATCGCAAGGATCGGTTGCCATTCATGACGCTGCCAACGAACCCGTCGAACACGATTCCGCCGTCCGCACCCACGTCCTCACCCGCGTCCTCACGCAGGGCCGGGCCGCTCGCCGGCGCCCTTGCGAGCGAAGACGCGCGTCTGCGGGTCGCGCATCTCAGTCACGCTTTCGAGGCCGAGGACGGCACGCGTGTTGCCATCTTCGAAAAGCTCGATTTTCACGTGGGCAGCGGCGAGATCGTCTCGATCGTCGGGCGTAGCGGCGCCGGCAAGAGCACGCTGTTCAACCTGATATCCGGCCTGCTGCGGCCGCAGGCGGGCAGGGTGGCCGTCGGCCCGCGTGCCGACGGCAGCGCCGGCCGGATCGCCTACATGCTGCAAAAGGACCTGCTGCTGCCGTGGCGCTCGATTCTGCAGAACGCGCTGCTCGGCATCGAACTGTACCGCAAGGTCACGCCGGCCGATGTCGCGCGCGCCCGGGACATGCTCGCGCGCTACGGCCTGGGCGGGGTCGTCGACGCGTACCCGCACGCGCTCTCCGGCGGCATGCGGCAACGCGCGGCACTCACGCGCACCTTGCTGGTCGAGCCGACCCTGGTGCTGCTCGACGAGCCGTTCTCGGCGCTCGACTACGAGACCCGTCTCGCGCTCGAGGACGACGTGATGGCCCTGCGCGACAGCAGCGGCACGAGCGTCGTGCTGGTCACGCACGATATCGAGGAAGCGATCGCGATGAGCGACCGCGTCATTCTGCTCGGCGGTCGCCCGGCGCGCATCGAGGACGAGATCGACATCGTGCTGTCGACGCACGGCCCGCGCACGGCGGTATCGGCGCGCGAAGCGCCCGAATTCCGCACCTATCACGCCCGCATCTGGGGCGGACTGCGCAGCAACACCATCCAGCACGCGGGAGCGACGGCATGAGCGAAGCAGCGGTGGCGGCAGGCGTGCCCAGGCGGCGTACGCGCGCCCGGCGTTTCGACAAGGCCGGGGCGGCGGGCATCGTGACGCTCATCATGATCGCGCTGGTCGTGCTCTGGCAGGTGGCCGCCGCGCGCGGCTGGATCAACGGGCAGCTGTTCGGTTCGCCGTCGGGCATCTACGGGGCCGCGCGGATCGGCCTGACGCAGGGCACGCTGGTGTCGGACACGCTGACGACGCTCTACGAGACGGTGATGGGGCTGCTGATCGGTAGCGGCCTGGGCATCGCCGCGGGCCTGCTGCTCTGGTTCGTCCCACGCGTCTCCGGCGTGGCCGAGGGCTTCTCCGTGATCCTCAACAGCATCCCGAAAATCGCGCTGGGTCCGCTGATCATCATCTGGTTCGGCTCGGACATGACCTCGAAGGTCTGGCTGGCCGGCATTTCCACGTTCGCCGTGGCGATGATCTCGTCGTGTGCGGCGGCCCGGGAAGTCGACCGCGATCTGCTGAACCTGTTTCTGTCGTTCAACGCGAAACCCGCCATGATCTTTCGCAAGCTGATCGTGCCGGGCGCACTGCCCTGGATCTTCTCGACGCTGCGCGTCAACATCGGTTTCGCGCTGATCGGCGCGGTGGTGGGCGAATACATCGCTTCGCAGGCGGGCCTCGGCCACGAGGTGTTCGTCGCCGGTTCCCTGTTTGACCTCAATACGGTGTGGCTGGGCATCATCGTCCTGACGCTGATGGCCACGCTGCTCACCTGGATCGTTCAACTCGCCGAAGCAAGGATCGTCTCATGGAAAACACAACGTTGAAGCTGTTGCGGGCATGCTGCGCCGTGCCGCTGGCCGCCGCCCTCGGCATGCCGGCCGCCCAGGCCGCCGCACCGGAAAAAGTGGTGGTGTATCAGGCCTTCCAGTCGATTCAGTATCTGCCCCTGTATGTGGCGATCGACAAGGGGTTTTTCGCGAAGAACGGCCTCGACGTGCAGAAGGTCACCGCGGGCAGCGGCGCGTCGGGCGTCGCCGCGGTGATCGGCGGACATGCCGACTTCTCGCTGCAGGATCCGATGACGGCGGTGCTCGCGAACCTCAAGGGCGCGACCCTGGTCAATGTCGCGAACATCGTCGCGGGCGTGCCGGTGTGGGTCATCACGCCGCCGAATTCCGGTCTGAAGCAGGTGGCGGACCTCGCGGGCAAGACGGTGTCGACCGCGTTGCCGCCGTCGACCAGCACCTATTTGCTGCAGCGGCTGATCAAACAGGAAAAGCTCGCGAACCTGAACGTCAACACCGTGCAACTGGGCACCGAACTCGCGCCGGTGAGCGCGGGACGCGCGGTGGCCGCCGCCCTGTACGAACCGCAGGTCGACCAGGGCATCGCGTCGGGATACAAGATCCTGTACGCGTTCCCGAAGGCCTACCCGGGCGGCTATGCGTTCTCGACGATGGATACGCTGGCGGCGACGATCAAGACCCGGCCGAAGATGGTTGCCGCCTTCGTCAAGGCGATCGGCGAGGCCGAGGCGCTGATCCAGCAGTCGCCGGACACGGCCCGGGCCGTCGCGGAAGCGGAATTCCCGACGCTCGACAAGAAGATCGTCGACAGCGCGGTGGCGCGGCTGATTGGTCAGAAGATCTACGCGGCGACCCCCGAAATCTCGGAACAGGCGTTTCGCAACGCGCTCGAACTCCAGGAATACATCGGCAACATCCAGCCCGGCAGCGTGACGTACGCCGGTGCCGTCGACAATTCCTTCGCGCAGGCGGCGAAGTGATGGGTGCCGCGCGCGACGCAGTGAACCGGATGCCAACGGGAAGCGAGCCTACAGGGAACACGGATTCCACCATGCGCATCGACGATCCACACCCGGCGACGGGCCCGGCGTCCTCTCTCGCCGCGACGTTGAACGCGACCCGGGGCGATGCGGCGGCCACTCTCGCGCGGCTGGCCATCGCACAGGAACGCGCCGCCGCCGTCGAACCCTGGCTCAAGGCGTTTTACTTCCGGCCGGCAGACTACAGCGCGCAGGACCCGCATGCGCTCGCGCCCTTGCCGCTGGCGGGCCTGCCGATCGGCGTGAAGGATCTGATCGCGACCGCCGACATGCCCACCACGTATGGGTCGCCGATCTATGCGGATTTCCGGCCCGCCGCGGATGCGTGGATCGTCGCGCGGATCCGTGCCTTCGGCGGCGTCGTATTCGGCAAGACCGTGACCACCGAGTTCGCCTGGCGGCATCCGGGGCCGACGGTCAATCCCTGGAACCGGCTGCATACGCCGGGCGGTTCGTCGAGCGGCTCGGCCGCGGCGGTGGCGGCGGGTATCGTGCCGCTCGCCCTGGGCACGCAGACCGTCGGCTCGGTCCTGCGGCCCGCCGCGTTTTGCGGCGTGGTCGGCTACAAGCCCAGCCATGGCCGGGTGCCGACCGACGGCGTGCATCCGCTGGCGCCGTCGCTCGACCACGTCGGGTTTTTTGCGAAAACCGTCGAGGACGTCGCGCTCGCCTATGCATTGTTCGTCGATGCGGATGCACGGCCCGAGGCAAACGCGCTGCTTGGCGCCGCGGCATGGCAGGCGTATTTCACCGCCGCGCAGCCGTTGCGGCTGGGCGTCGTGCGCACGCCTTTCTGGGATAAGGCCAGCGCCGCGCAACAGGCCAACTTCGCGCAGGCGCTCGCGCGTCTGCGCGCGGCCGGCGTGACGTTGGTCGAGCGCGACCCTTTCGACGACATGCCCGCCATCCTCGACGCGCTGCAAACGGTGCTGCGCGCCGAGGCGTTCGCCGGCATCGGCCCGCTCGCCGCCTCGCACCCGGACCTGCTCAGCGACCACATGAAAGCCCTGACCGCCGCGGGCGCTGCGGTGCCGCCGCAAGCGTACCGGGCGGCGCTGGATATGCAGCGCCGCCTGCGCGGCGCTTTCCCCGCTTTCCTCGACGGCTGCGACGCGCTCGTGACGATTCCCGCGGCTGGCGAAGCGCCCGAGGGTCTGAGCGATACCGGCGACGCGACGTTCTGCGCGCCCTGGAGCTTCCTCGGCGTGCCGGCCGTATCGGTGCCGTCCGGGCGCGGCGCGGCGGGGTTGCCGCTGGGTCTGCAACTGGTGGGAGACATGGGTGCGGACCTGGCCCTGCTGCGGATCGCCGCCTGGGTCGAGAACGTCGTGAGATAGCCCTTGAGCAAATACTTCCAGAGCGCCCGGCAATATGTGTTGACGACGCTGCGCACGGAAATTCTCAAGGGGCGGTACCCGGAGAATACGCATCTGCGGCAGGAGGAAGTGGCGCGGCGCCTGAACGTCAGCACGACGCCGGTGCGCGAGGCGTTTCGCGACCTGCGTGCCGAGGGTCTGGTATCGATCGATGCCAACAAGGGCGTCGTGACGCGCAGCCTGACGATCGCCGACGTGACGGAAATCTATGAGCTGCGCATCACGCTGGAGCCGATGCTCGCCCGGCGCGCCTGCCTGCACATGACGGAAGAGCATCTCGCGGCGGCGACGCACTGTCACGAAACGATGAGCGCGACCGATTCGCCGGAACAGTGGTCGATGGTGAACGAGGCGTTTCACGACCATTTCGTCGCCAGTCAGGCGCGCACGCGTCTTTTCGAGATGGTCGCGTCGCTGTCGCGCGTGGCGCGTCCGTATGTGGCGTTATCGATGCATGTCGACCGGGAAATCATGGAAAGCAACAATCGCGAGCACGCGGCGCTGCTCGCGGCCTACCGGGACGGGGACGCGTCGGCCGTGCAGGCGCAGACGCGTTCGCATCTGGAAAATACGCGCGACGCGCTGGTGGCCTGCGTCGATCAATGGGCGGCGCCGCGCGCCGCCGGCTGAGCCTCGCGCGGCGCGCGCCTCGCGCCCGGCGCCCATGCCCGCGCCCATGCCCGCGCCCGGTGCCTCACACCACACTACAAGGTTGGACATGGACACATCACTCACTTCCCTCTCGGCGGTCGCGGCGCGGCGCCTGATCGGCAGCCGGCGCCTGTCGCCGGTCGAATTGCTGGATGCGTGCATCGCGCAAATCGAGGCTCTCAATCCGGCGGTCAACGCTGTTGCCGCGACCTGTTTCGAGCGGGCGCGGGCCGAGGCGCGGCTGGCCGAGCAGGCGGTGATGCGCGGCGACGCGCTCGGCCTGCTGCATGGCCTGCCGCTGGGCGTCAAGGATCTCGAGGAAACCGCCGATGTGCTGACCACGTACGGTTCTCCGATCTACCGCGCCCATGTTCCCGTACACGACAACGTCATGGTGGCGCGGTTGCGGGCCGCGGGCGCGATTCTCACGGCCAAGACCAACACGCCGGAAATGGGCGCGGGCGCGAATACCCGTAACGCCGTCTGGGGCGCCACCGGCAATCCTTTCAACCCGATGCTGAATGCCGGGGGATCCTCGGGCGGTTCCGCGGTCGCGCTGGCGACCGGCATGCTGCCGGTGTGCACGGGTTCCGACACGGGCGGCTCCCTGCGCATTCCCGCCGCGCTGTGCGGGGTCGTGGGTTTCCGTCCGTCGCCCGGCATGGTGCCGGGCGACACCCGCCCGCTGGGATGGTCGCCGTTGACCGTCTCCGGACCGATGGGGCGAACCGTCGCCGACACCCGCCTGCAACTGGCGGCGAACGCGGGCCTGGACGGCAGCGAGCCGCTGGGCGCCGAAGGGGATCCGCTCGCGCTGCTGCGCGCGCGCGAGGTCGATCTGGCGTCATTGCGCATCGGCTATACCGAGGACTTCGGCGTGTGCGCGGTCGCCGGCGCGATGCGCGAGACCTTTCGCCGGAAAATCGCCGCCGTGTCGCGCTACGTCAAGGTATGCGAGCCGGTCGCGTTCGAATTGGGCGAGGCGGACCGGTGTTTCGACATCATCCGCGCGCAGAATTTCATCGCGGGCTTCCAGGAGATCTACGAGCGCGACCCGGAACTGCTCGGGCCCAATACGCGCGTCAATTACGAAATGGGACGGGCGATGTCGCTGGCCGACGGGGTCTGGGCGCACGCCGAGCAGACGCGTCTGTTCCGGCGCTTCCAGAAGTCCTTCGCGCACTACGATCTGATCGTGTCGCCGGCTTGCTCGATCTCGCCTTTCCCGTGGTCGGAGCCGCATCTCGCCGACATGGATGGTCAGCCCCTCGCGAACTATTATCGTTGGCTGGGGCTGACCTACGTCGTCACGCTCACGACTCATCCGGCCCTGTCCCTGCCGTGCGGAACGGATTACGCGGGTATGCCGTTCGGGCTGCAACTCGTCGGTCCTTTTCGCGGCGACCGGCGCCTGCTCGATATCGCGCAGGCGCTGGAATCCGCGTTCGGCGGCGACGACGCCTTGAAGCGCGCATGTCCGGATCTGTCCGCCCTCGCGTACCCCGTTGCCGCGCTGAAGTCGATCGTCACGGACCCTCCGCATCTTCCTGCGGCGCCTTGAGCCCGATGGCCGCGGAGCGGGTACGGCGTTTGCAACAGAACCCGTATTCGCCGTCGCGTTTTCTGCGGCGGCCATCCTCAACGTCTCAGGAGCAACCGATGAAAGCACTCGTCTACGAAGGCCCGCGCAAGGTCACCGTCAAGGAAATGCCGGACGCGAAGATCGAAAAGGCGACCGACGTGCTGGTGAAGATCACCACCACGAATATCTGCGGATCGGACCTGCATATGTACGAGGGCCGTACCAATATGGAAACGGGACGCATCCTCGGCCACGAAAACCTGGGCGTCGTCGCCGAGGTGGGCCCGGGCGTGCAGCGCATCAAGGTGGGCGACCGGGTTTGTCTGCCGTTCAACATCGGCTGTGGATTCTGCGAAAACTGCGAGAAGGGTCTGACCGGTTTCTGCCTGACGGCGAATCCCGGCATGGCCGGCGCGGCCTACGGTTTTGCGGGTATGGGGCCCTACAGCGGCGGCCAGGCCGAGTATCTGCGCGTGCCGTTCGGCGATTTCAATTGCCTGGTGCTGCCGCCGGACGCCGAGGAAAAGGAAAACGACTACGTGATGCTCTCGGACATCTTTCCGACGGGCTATCACGCCACCGTGCTTGCGGGCGTCGAACCGGGCGATACGGTCGCGATCTATGGTGCCGGCCCCGTGGGCTTGATGGCGGCAATGTCCGCCAATCTGAAGGGCGCAAGCAAGGTCATGGTGGTGGATACCCATAAGGACCGGCTGGCGCTGGCGGAAAAGATGGGCGCCATTCCGATCGACGATTCGGAAGGCAACTCCGCGGAACAAATCCTGGAAATGACCAAGGGCAAGGGCGCGGATCGCGGTTGCGAATGCGTGGGCTACCAGTGCAGCTGCAAGGGCCACGAAGTGCCGAACCTGACCATGAACAATCTCGTCAAGGCCGTGAAGCCCACGGGCGGCATCGGCGTGGTGGGCGTATTCGTCGCGGAAGATCCGGGCTCGCCGGACGACCTGATGAAGGAAGGCAAGCTGGCCTTCGATTTCGGCTCGATGTGGATGAAGGGGCAGCGCATCGCCACGGGTCAGGCGAACGTCAAGGCCTATAACCGCAAGTTGCGCGATCTTATCGCCGCGGGCAAGGCCTCGCCGTCGCAGATCATCTCGCATGAATTGCCGCTGGAAGACGCGCCGGGCGCCTACGAAAACTTCGATGCCCGCAAGGACGGCTGGACCAAAGTCATCCTGAAGCCGGCGGCCTGAGCGTCATTTCGAGAGAAGAGCATGTCAGAAACCACGCGTCCCTATCTTCGTTATCGTGACGACCTGGAGCAGCCGAAGCCCGATGAAGCGGAAACGATCGACAAGATCATCGCTTCGATGACGCACGAAAGCGAAATCACCGCCGGCCGGTACGACCATGCGGTCCGCGCATCGCATGCAAAGAGCACTGGCCTGCTGAAGGGCGAACTGCGCGTGCTCGACGATCTCCCCGAAGCGTTGCGCCAGGGTCTGTTCGCCATGCCGGAGAGCTATCCGGTGGTGGTGCGCCTGGCGCAGGGCCCGGGCGAGCTTCTCAAGGACAATGTCTCGACGCATCGTGGCATGGCGATCAAGGTGTTCGGGGTCCAGGGAGAGAAACTCCCGGGACATCACGATGCCACTCAGGACTTCGTGCTGGCCTCGGGCCCGGTATTTCCCAATCCGGACGCGGCGGCTTTCCTGCGCAGCATGAAAGGGCTGGAAAAGGGCACTTCGCAGCCGGAGGCCCTCAAGCACGCGGTGTCGGTGACCGCGCAAGTGGCGAACAAGGTATTGCATGCGGTGGGCGCGGACAGCGCCATGCTCGACTTTTTCGGACATCCGCCCCGGCACCCGCTATCCGAGCCGTACTACAGCCAGGCGCCGCTGCGCTTCGGCGACTATGTTGCAAAAGTCGCCGTATTCCCTCTCTCCGCGGCGGTGGTCGCCCTGGGCGATGGACCGCTGGACGTCGACGATCCGGATGTGTTTCGTCATGCCGTCAGTGAATTCTTCGCTGCGCAGGGCGCGGAGTTCGAGCTGCGCGTGCAGCTCTGCATCGATTCCGAGAAGATGCCGATCGAGGATGCATCGAAGGAATGGCCGGAAGCGGACAGTCCCTATGTCGCGGTGGCACGCTTGATCCTGCCGGCTCAGAACTCGCACAGCGAGGCGCGTGCCGCCTACTTCAACGACGCGCTGTCGTTCCGGCCAGCGCACAGCCTGCTTGCGCACAGGCCGCTCGGGTCCGTCATGCGCGCCCGGTTGAAGACCTATCAGGCGCTGGTGGCATTCCGCCAGCAACGCAATGGTGTGGCGGTGATCGAACCGGCATCGGTAGACAAGATTCCGGATTGATGTAAAGAAGACTGGCATGCGCTGCAAAAAACGCCCCCAGGTGAAAACCTGCGGGGCGTTTTTTTATTGCGCTCACAAAAAAACAGAATAGTGAAAATTTTTCCCCCTTCTCCATCACGCGTCTCCGCTCGGCTGCACGGTCGATTCAGCAAGTTGGGGAGGTCCTTTGGAACGTTTCGCCAAACCCTTCTTCGGATATGTTCGCCGGCAGGCACGGCGATTGCAATAGTCTGGGTATTGCGGTGACCGGCATCCGGGCGGCTGCGGGAGAGGGAACATGACGATTGAGCAAGAAGCAACCGCGCGGTCGAACACCACGGACGAAACCACCTTTTCGGTTATCGACGAGCAGCTGGTGATCGATATCGAAAAGCGGGAAACCGGGGCGGTGCGGGTACGCAAGGTGGACCACGAGGAAATGCAGGAAATCCCCGTCACCTTGCGCACCGAAAGCGTCAACGTGGAGCGCGTGGTGATCAACCGCGTGGTCGACGCCGAGTTCGAACCGCGCCAGGAAGGCGACACACTCGTCATTCCCGTGTTCGAGTACCAGCCGGTGGTGGAAATGCGGTTGATGTTGAAGGAAGAAGTGCGTATCACACGAACCGTCGTGGCCGAGACCGCCACACGGCAAATGAAGGTACGCAAGGAAAAGCTGCTTGTCGAGCGGCGCGAGGGTACGGCTGGCGAATGGGTGGAACAGGACCTGCCACTTGGTGTACCGGCACCGCAGCGGGCGACGAACGATATTTCGACTAATTGATGTTCACGGTTTAATACCTAACAGGAAGGCACTATCATGGCTCAAACTATCGTTGGAATTTTTGACTCGTTTGCCGATGCGGACGTTGCGAAGGAACGCCTGATACAAAACGGTATTTCCCGCTCGGACATTCAGACGCATGAAGATGACCGCGCTGGCGACGCTTCGCTGGCGGGCAACGATGCGCGCGTCGTGACGTCCCCCGACCACACCGGCGATACCGGCCACGGCATGATGGCCGGCGTCGAGCGGTTTTTCGCCAATATGTTCGGCAACGACGAGCGCCCGGACGAAGTCGGCCATTATCACGAGGCGGTTCGCCGCGGCGGTGTGTTGCTGTCGGTCGACGTGCGCGACGAGGCGCAATTGGCTTCCGTTCGCAACGTGCTGGAAAGCACCGGTGCCGTCGACATCGATTCGCGCGTCGCGCATTGGGAAACCACGGGTTACAAGGGCTACGAAGCAACCGCGAAGCCCTACACCCCGGAAGAGATCGACGCCGAGCGCCAGGCATT
Source organism: Robbsia betulipollinis (assembly GCF_026624755.1). Lineage (NCBI taxonomy): Bacteria > Pseudomonadati > Pseudomonadota > Betaproteobacteria > Burkholderiales > Burkholderiaceae > Robbsia > Robbsia betulipollinis. Next base: position 6,389 of record NZ_JAPMXC010000013.1, on the reverse strand, counting down.
TGCCGTGGTGAAGGAAGATCTCGTGGTGGGCAAGCGCGCCGTCGAGACGGGCGGTTTCCGCGTGTACTCGCGTGCCACGTCGACCCCGGTCTCGGAGTCGGTCACGCTGCGCGAAGAGCATGCCTCGATCGAGCGTCGCCCGGTGGACCGTCCGGTGACTGCCGCCGATCTGCGTGAAGGCTCGGTGGAAATCCGTGAAACGGCGGAAGAGGCTGTGGTCGGCAAGACATCGCGTGTCGTCGAGGAAGTCGTGGTCGGCAAAACGTCCACCGAACATACCGAGACGATCAACGAAACCCTGCACGGTACGGATGTGGAAGTCGAGCGTGTCGAAGGCGAGAAGCTGCGTGGCGCAACAGGTGTCAATAAAGTGGACCTGGGAACTTCAGGCGTCGAAACCGCGGGCGTGACGACGGGCGTCGGCCTGCCGGGCACGACGGTCGGCGGCACGACGAACGTGGGCACGCCCAGCGCGTTGCAGCCGAACCCGACGATCAAGCCGGTTTAAGCCAAACAGGAAGGGGCAGGACGGGCAGGGCGCACGTCGGCTCGCCGTTCTGACCTTCCGCCTGAAAAAGGGGCCCGGATTCCATAAGGATTCCGGGCCCCTCTCTTTTTCCGGTATGGCATGGGATGCCGTACCGGGTGACGCCAGGTTTTTGTCGTGACCTTTACTTCGTCACTGCCGCGCCCTGTCCCAGGTCGGCGCCGGTCAGGGGATCCGCGGCGGGATCGGATGCGGTACGCGCAGCCATCGCCTTCAGCACTTCGGCGTCGTTCGCTGCGACCATCACCGTCGCCAAACCGTCACCGCCATCGACGGCCGGCTGGGGTTTCGCCACGTATTCCCATTCTGGGCCCTCGTTCCAGGGTCCGCGCGGCGAGGCGGTTGCCTCCCCTTTCTTCGGGTCGTCTTCCGACATATTGAAGTAGACGCTCGTGAATTCCGGCTTGCCCGGTAGCTTGCCCTGCGGGAAGTTCGGCTGGATGGCATGCAGGGCTTTCTCGAACGATTTCTGATGCGCGATTTCACGCGTCATCAGAAAACCGAGCGCATCCTTGACGCCCGGATCGTCCGTGACATTGATCAGCCGTTCGTAGATGATCTTTGCCCGTGCCTCGGCCGCGATGTTGGAACGCAGGTCCGCCGTGGGTTCGCCGATCGTATCGATATACGCCGCAGTCCAGGGTACGCCGGCCGAGCTGGTCAGAGCCGGGCCGCCCCCGTAAAGCAGGGCGGTCGTGTGCGAATCGTTTCCGCCGCCGGTCATCGAGCGGTACAGAACGGCTTCTTCCTCGACCGCTTCCGCCAACTGGCCTTTCGCTCCCTTGTTCAACATCGCGACGATCGAACCGATAATTTCAAGATGGCTGAGTTCCTCGGTCGAGATATCGAACAGCAGGTCCTTGCGGCCTGGATCGTCTTCCGCGATAGCCTGCGTGAAGTAACGGCATGCGGCCGCGAGTTCGCCCTGCGAACCGCCGAATTGTTCCAGCAGCAGATTGGCGAGTCCCGGATTCGGGCCCGCGACGCGAACAGTGTATTGGAGGCGTTTATTATGGATGAACATGTGATTCTCCTGATCGTTCCGGTCGCGCCGCACGCGATCGTCCGCGTGGTCGGGTCGCGCCTGCAAACAAGCAAGCGCAGCGGTACGTGCCGGGACATTGCGTGTTGAAGCAACTGGTTGCGCTGCTTCACGTCTCAGGGCAGGAAACCGGAGCCCTGGCTTGTGCGACGGGTTTACGCGGCGGACGCCGCGCGGTATAGGAGAAACCGTCTTCATTGCCGCACGCGCCGTGCCCGCCGCGAAAAATTCGGTTTTCCTGTGGATAGCGCAGCGAAAGCATGCGATTCCAGATTGCCGGGAGCACCCGCATCGAAGAAAAAAGTCCTGTCCGGCGGCGCTATTTGAAAAACGGCTTCATCCCTTGCAGCAATTACCCGATCTCTCCGCCATGTCGTTTCCCGAGATTCCCTATACGAAATCGCAGCTTCTCGACAGCTACGGGCCGGCGCGCATCAGACAGGCCGGAGCGTACGCTCGTGCGGTGACCGATTTCCATGCCGGACGTGGCGGTTTGCGCGCCCGTGTCCAGGGTGAGGCGCCGGAGCCTTATCGGGTCGAGGTGCTTATCGAGGAGCGTGATGGCGCATGGGGCATCGACGGCATGTGCAGTTGCGCGGTGCAGGTAAATTGCGAGCATGTCGTGGCGGTGTTGCTCGCCGGCTTGACGATGCGAACCGATGCATCTCGGCGGGGTCCGATTCGCCGGGTCGATGTCCTGCCGGTACCCGTACTGACGCTTGCGATGCACGCCGCGTCCGGGCGGGCGAGGGGATACACCGTGCGCCCTGCCGGTCGCGCAGCGTATGGGACGCTCTCGTTCGACTATGCGGGCATCGATGTCAGGCCGTACAGTCAGGCGACCTTGCTCGCCACCGCGGACGGGACGATGGTCCAGATAACGCGTCACCAGGATGCCGAGCGGCGCGGCATCGCGACCCTGCTCGCTGCGGGCATGACGTCGAACGCGACGCGTCCGGTGCCGACGCACGGAACGGCGGTGGATGCATGGTACTTCGCCGATCCGGCCGAGTGGACCGGATTCGTCCGCGGGGTCGTTCCGGAACTGCGCCGCGGCGGCTGGCAGGTGCGGATCTCGGCCGATTTCCCGTTCGACGTGACGCCTGTCGACGAATGGAGCGGCAGCATCGCACGCGCACCGGATGGCTGGTTTGATCTCGAGATGGGCATCCTGCTGGACGGGCACGAAGTACGTCTCGAACCGCTGCTCGCCGAGCTATTTCGGCGCGACCGGCGCTGGCTGGGCGGCGGCCTTGAAAGCATCGGCGATGACGAGGCCGTCGCGCTTCGCACCGGGGAAGGCGCGCGTCTGCTGCTTGGCGCTGGCAGGCTCAAGCCGGTGATACGTTCTTTGATCGATCTGTTTGCTGCATTCGGCAAGGACATGGCGCGAGGTCGGCTACGCGTGGATCCGCGCGATCTGGGGCGCATCGCCGAGTTGACCGCTACCGGTTGCTGGCGGTTTCCCGAGGGGGAGTCGTCTTGTGAAGGACTGCCTGGAGGCGTGCCGTGCCAGGACGCCGGACTCATGCCGCCGCCCCCGGGATTGAACGCTACCTTGCGGACCTATCAACGCGAAGGCCTCGACTGGCTGCAATGTCTGCGTCGCCGCGGTATGCAGGGAGTGCTCGCCGACGACATGGGCCTGGGCAAGACGGTGCAGACGCTCGCGCATATCTTGACGGAAAAAGCGGAAGGGCGGTTGGACCGGCCCGTGCTGATCGTCGTTCCCACGACATTGGTGCAGAACTGGCGGGACGAGGCGTGCCGCTTCGCGCCGGGTGTGTCGGTGCTCGCTCTGCAGGGCCCGTTGCGCCGGCGCCGTTTTTCGCAGATCGGCGCACACGACGTAGTCATCACGACCTATGCGCTGCTGTGGCGCGATCACGCGGTGCTGTCGCAGCACGAATACCATTTCCTGATCCTGGATGAAGCCCAGTACATCAAGAATGCGAGGAGCAATGCGGCGCGCGCCGTTCGCGGATTGCGGGCGCGCCATCGTCTCTGTCTGACCGGCACGCCGATCGAGAATCACCTGGGCGAGCTATGGGCGCTGTTCGATTTCCTGATGCCCGGTTTTCTGGGAAATGCCCGCGAGTTCGGGCGGTACTGGCGCAAGCCGATCGAGCAGGATGGCGACGCGGTGCGGCTGGCCCTGTTGCGATGCCGCATCCGTCCGTTTTTATTGAGACGACATAAAGATACCGTTGCGCGCGAGTTGCCGGCCAAGACCGTGATCGTGCGCTCGGTCGCGCTGGAAGGCGCGCAACGCAACTTCTATGAAACGGTGCGTGTCGCCGTCCGCGCGAAAGTGCGCGCTGCGGTGGCTGCACAAGGCGCCGCGCATGGGCATATCGCCGTGCTCGACGCACTGCTCAAATTACGACAGGTTTGCTGCGATCCGCGCCTTGTCAGGTTCGACGGCGCCGGCGCGACGCGGCAAAGCGCGAAGCTCGATCACCTGATGGCGATGCTGCCGTCCCTGATCGCCGCAGGCCATCGCGTCCTGCTGTTTTCGCAATTCACGCAAATGCTGGCATTGATCGCGACGGCCCTGGAGCATGCCGGTCTGCGATATGTCACATTGACTGGCGCGACGCGCGATCGCGCGACGCCGGTCGGGCGCTTTCAGCGCGGCGAGGTTCCCTTGTTCCTGGCGAGTCTGAAAGCGGGGGGCGTGGGTCTGAATCTGACGGCGGCCGATACCGTGATTCACTACGACCCGTGGTGGAATCCGGCGAGCGAAGCGCAGGCGACGGATCGCGCGCATCGTCTGGGCCAGGGCCAGCCGGTGTTCGTCTACAAGCTGATCGCCGCCGGAACCGTCGAGGAGCGGATCGTCGCCCTGCAGGAACGGAAAGCGACCCTCGCCGGGCGACTCCTTACGGACGACGGCAACGTGCTGCCCGCGCTTTCGGTGGCGGAACTGGATGCCCTGCTTGCGCCGATTCCAGGCATGCCCGGTGCGGCACCGGAAGACGACATCTCTCTATAAGACCGAAGCATGCCGACGCCCTCGTTCTCGCCAAAGCCATCGTCTCCATCGACGGTCACACCCGACGCCGCGTCATCCGAAACGGAACGCGCGCCCGGGACGGCGAGACCCCCGCGTGGCCGTGCCGCGCGTGCGATGGCGGCCCTCATCGCCGCGGTTGCCTGGCTGGCCTTCTCGGCGCAGACGATCCTCACGATCGAGCGGACCCTGGCACGCGGCCTCGGCCTGCTCGACGCGTTTGCCTGGCTGAGCAGCTATCTCACCAATCTCACCGTTTTCGTGGTCGCCGTCGGTTTTACATGCCTGGTGTCGCGGGAGGACGGACGCGGGCGGGCGGCGCGGTTCGTCTCCCGGCCGCCGGTGGTGACCGCGATCGTGCTCTATATCGTTTTCGTCGGCCTCGCCTACAACGTTCTGTTGCGCGGGCTGTGGACCCCTACCGGTTATCGACGGCTTTTGAACGAGAGCCTGCACAGCATCCTGCCGCTGCTATGCGCCTTCTACTGGGTGCTGTTCGTCCCGCGCTTTCACCTGGACCTGCGCAAATGTCTGCTGTGGCTGGTCTACCCGCTGGCCTACCTGTTCATCACGCTATGGCGCGGCAGCCGCTCGGACTTCTATCCCTACTTTTTCATCGACGTCGCGGAATTGGGCTATCCCGACGTGCTGTTCAACGCCGCGATGCTGGTGCTGGCCTTTCTGGTACTGATGGGATTGTTTGTTTTGTTCAATCACCGTCGGAGACGTTGAGGCGGCGACAGCGGCCTCGGACCGCGATCCCTGCCGATTTCCACGAATTTCCCCTTTTTTCGAAAACCGCTTGCACGGATGGCGGAACGGATCTAATATTCGCCTCCCCGCTGCAGAAACAGACCAGCGAGTGTCGCGAAAGCGGCGCGGCGCAGGCGGTGAAAGCGAGGCGGGACGGGGGTTTGGCAACGGTGGAGCGGGTGTTTGACGCTTGACCGGCAGGATGCCGAACCCGCCGGGTCGAGCAGGATGTGGCAGCGAAAGCCGAAACAAAATGCTTGACGAAATTGCAGAAGCGGTACATAATCTCGCTTCTCTGCTGCACGGTACTTAACCGGCAGCAAGCAGTAGGCAGGTGACGAAGTCCCTGGCGCTGCATTGCTCTTTAAAAATTTACAGCCGATAAGTGTGGGCGCTTGATGGCGACGCACCCGCCGCTCCTCGGAGTGGCGGGAATGCGAAAGTATCAAGAAGTCTCACACGAGAGAAAAAGTAAGGAAAGAATGTTGGCCTCGGTCAATGTTCAAGCCTTGTTGATTCTTGAGTTGAGCGACCTATTCGAAAGAATAGAAAACAGTAACAGGAATTAAACTTAAGAGTTTGATCCTGGCTCAGATTGAACGCTGGCGGCATGCCTTACACATGCAAGTCGAACGGTANCAGGGAGCTTGCTCCGCTGACGAGTGGCGAACGGGTGAGTAATACATCGGAACGTGTCCTGTAGTGGGGGATAGCCCGGCGAAAGCCGGATTAATACCGCATACGCTGTACGCAGGAAAGGGGGGGATCTTCGGACCTCTCGCTATAGGGGCGGCCGATGGCAGATTAGCTAGTTGGTGGGGTAAAGGCCTACCAAGGCGACGATCTGTAGCTGGTCTGAGAGGACGACCAGCCACACTGGGACTGAGACACGGCCCAGACTCCTACGGGAGGCAGCAGTGGGGAATTTTGGACAATGGGCGAAAGCCTGATCCAGCAATGCCGCGTGTGTGAAGAAGGCCTTCGGGTTGTAAAGCACTTTTGTTCGGGAAGAAAAGGCTCGGGATAATACCCTG
>NZ_JAPMXC010000012.1 GCF_026624755.1 Robbsia betulipollinis | reverse complement strand
GCTCGACGATGAATCAGTTCCGTCTTGTACAGACCGTTGATGGTTTCAGCCAGCGCATTATCGTAGCTGTCGCCACGGCTCCCCACCGACGGTTCGATGCCAGCTTCGGCGAGTCGCTCCGTATAACGAATGGAAACATATTGCGCCCCCCTGTCCGAATGATGAATGAGGGCGTCGGACGCAGCGGGCCGACGGTCATATAAAGCTTGCTCCAAGGCGTCAAGAACGAAGTCTGTGNGCATCGCGCGGCTCAGCCGCCAACCGACAATACGCCGTGCGAAGACATCGATGACAAACGNGACATACACCCATCCCTGCCAGGTCGAGACATAGGTGAAGTCCGACACCCATAGCTGGTTCGGGCGCTGAGCCCTGAACACGCGTTGAACCCTGTCAAACGGGCATGGCGCGGATGTATCCGGCGTCGTTGTACGCACAGTCTTGCCGCGTCGTGCGCCTTGCAAACCCTGACGCTTCATTAGACGTTCTACCGTGCACCGTGCAACACGGATGCCCTCGCGGTTCATCTGTTTCCAGACCTTGTCGGCACCATAAACCTGCCAATTCGCGTTCCAGACCCGCTCAACCTCTGCCACCAGCCGGTCGTCGCGTTGGGCCCGTTCGCATCGCAGCGCCGGGTTGCGCTGCCGGGCCGCGTGGCGTCTGTAGCACGACGGGGCAATCTGCAAGACTTTGCAAATGGGCTCGACCCCGTATGCATCCCGATGGCCATCGATATACGCCTTCACGACTTCAAGCGGCGGTCGAGCTCCGCCTGCGCGAAAAACGCGCTGGCCGTCTTCAAAATATCGTTGGCGCGGCGTAGTTCCTTGACCTCGCGCTCCAGCGCCTTCAGGCGCTCTCGTTCGTCGCTTGACAGGTCTTCGCGCTGCCCCTTACCAACCTCGTCGCGCTTCACCCAATCCAGCAGCGTCTGCGGCACGCAGCCTATCTTCGGCGCGATGGACTCGACCGCTGCCCACAATGACGGGTACTCGCCACGGTGTTCCTGCACCATGCGCACGGCCCGCTCGCGCATCTCTGGGGAAAATTTGTTTGTCTTCGTCATGACACCATTCTCTCAAGAATTGGTGCCTCCTCAAAATCCGGGGCGATTCAGTTAGGCATCTCTTCATTTTTACGTTCGTCCATATGGCGGCGATTCGGCATGCTTCTCATCTTGTCTCGATGTCATGTCAACACGGTTATCTAACCTCCGCAATACGTTATCTTGAGACAAAGTAAATTTCCAATTAATTAATCGCGAAATCCCTATGATGATGATTGTTCATCAGTGCGCTTTGAATTATTTGATTTTTTAATATACCGCGCGGAAAACCATTGGCGAAGTGGAATATCGAATTTTTTCTCCAGAGCAACAGATGCTATAATCAGAAAAAAAAGAAAAACCATTCCATAAAATGGTGCATGCTTCTCGACCACACCTTTACCAATTCCAAAATAGGCAAGAGCAGCGAAAGGTGCTTGCAGTACGTAAGCTGGGTAACTTGCCGCTCCCAAAATAAGCATTGCCCGTCCCCAGCGCTTTGTCGTTCCTTCAATGCAATGCAATACCAATAACGGGAAAAAAAATATAACAGCAAGCACATCCGACAATGCATTTAATGATGAAAAATCTGGCATTATCATAATCGCCACTATACCTAAAAAAGCAAAAGCCGGTTTAATGGTGACATGCAAAACATTATTTATGTAATCTAGAAAAAAGCTTTTTTTCCTAAACATTAAAACACCAAGAAATATTCCAAATATTGATCGACCAAATGCGGCAACAACCGAAGCAAAATCGTTATTGAAACCGATATTCATATCACCATGCACCGTTGCAACACCAAAGACAATAAAAGCTGCACCCATAATTATCGCAAGAAGCAGTTTTGTACTTAGAACTGGTCGCACAATTGCATAAATTATGTTTACCAACAACTCGTAAAATAAAGACCAATATAGGCCATTAAGAGGAAATAATATTTCATTATTTTTTATGGGTGACGGAATAAAAAAAACATTCAATATAAACGATACAGAAATTTGCGGAATTGTCAGCAAATCAGCGTAGTGTGCCAAAATTGCACGCCCGGCGGCAATCGCTGCCGAGAAAATTAATGACAGGAAAAATATTGGATATAACCGCACCAGTCGAATAGAAACGAACTGTCTCTTATTTATTAGACCAGCACTTAGCTTTCCTTCGTATGCGTAAGCTATAACAAACCCGCTGAGTAGAAAAAATAGATCAACGGCGAGATATCCGTGAGCAGGTTGCCATCCCCAGAACTTCCCGGTATGAAGAATCACAACCAGCAGAGCTGCAATGCCTCGCAGGCCGTCGAGAAATATATACTTTTTATGATTCATTCCACATCTCTATGTAGTAAAGGGGCTTTGTATAAATTTGCCAAACATATATTTTTTCACATATGCACAGAATGGCAAAATAAATATAAAATATCTAAAAACTTACAAAAATTTTTACCTACTTTGCCATAATTGATTTCAAAAATTTTTGCGTACTCGCTAGATTAAAATAAAATTTTTACTTTCCTAACATGACATTTTGGAATTATTCTCAAAATATGGATTGAATTTTCACCCTGGAACGATACATGATCATGTCTGGCCATGGATGTTGACCTTGCATGAAACGCTTTCCCATTCGCCTTACTAAATAGGTTATTTTGATACGCAGAAATTTGTTGTATTGCGCTCATTTAATCGAAATATAACGCCGGATATTTCCGCAGGACACTATACTATAATATCAAAAATTTGAGGTATGGAATTAATTTTATTTTTTTACGTATCATTTTTAATACTTCACATTGCATTTGTTAGAGAATATTCCAATTTTAAAAATTATGAAAGACAATGTTTGCACTAGGCATAAATAAAAGTACAGTCAGCCGTTATCGAATCAGAAATCGCACCGCACCTTGGGACTTCGTCACGGCGAAGCGTGCTACACAGCGATACCGAACCGCTATAAATCATCGGCGTGATGGTTGAATATTGAGTGATCCCGGGACATCATCCGCAGTCAAGCATCAAGCCGCAGACGCACCAGACGCCTCCCCACCAAGCCCCCCAATAAACCGCCACAGCGCATCGTCGAGCGAATACGGCACGTTGAAACGAAACCACGCGCTGGGCGCATCCTCCAGCCGAAAATACGACCCGGGTGCGAGCCAGATGCCGTCCCGCAGCGCACGGGTCGCCGTCTCCGCTGCCGCGCCGGCATCGATCGGCAGACGTCCCCAGACGAAGAGCCCGGCCCGCGGCCGATGAAACAATTCGATGCCATGGGCGTCCATGCGCTCCTCGACCCTTGCGTGATCCTGTCGCAAACGCTCGGTGATGGTATCGAGATGACGCGCGTAACGCCCTTCGGCTATCACCTTCTCGACGATGCGCTCGCCGATGTCCGACGACGTCAAACCGACGGCCATTTTGGTACGCGCCAGCTCCCGCAGCACCGCCTGCTCGGCGACCACATAACCGCACCGCAGGGCCGGTGTGATCGACTTCGCGAACCCGCCCACGTACACCACGCGGCGCAGTCCTTCCAGCGCCGCCAGCAACGGCGCACCGGCAGGCGCCAGTTCGCGGCTCACGTCGTCCTCGACGACCCACATGCCATGGTGCTCCGCGATTTGCAGCACACGAAAGGCCGAAGCCATGCCGAATGTCGTGCCCGTCGGGTTCTGCAAGGTGGTATTGATAAAGATCGCCGTCGGCCGGTGCGCGATCACCTGCCGTTCCAATGCCTCGGTATCGAGGCCGGCCGGCGTGCGCGGCACGCCAACGACGCGCAGCCCGGCCAATCTCAATATCTGCAGCAGATTGCAATAGCATGGATCCTCGACCACGACGGTATCCCCCGCGCGCAGCAAAGTGCGTACGATCAAGTCAAGCGCCTGGGTGGCGCCCTGCGTGAGCAGCACATTGACGCCCGGATCAACGGGCAGCCCGTGGCTGCCCAATTGCTCGGCGACGCGCTCGCGCAATGGCGCGAAACCGAATGGCTGACCGTAGTCGGCGAGTCGCGCCCCGGGCACGCGACCGATCGCGCGCAATGCATGATGCATCCCGCTTTCATTGATCCATTCACCGGGCAACCAGCCACAGCCCGCCTTGATCGGCACCGAATGGTCGGCGAAAACGTCCGACAGCAGCCAACCGGCATTGAGCGCGGGCGGCTCCCATACCGTCGGCGATGGCCGCTCGGCAGTCACGCGACCGCCCCTGCTGTCCTGCCCGGCTTCGCCCGCAAAACTCACACGGTAGCCCGCTCCACGACGGGCGACGATAAGGCCCATGGACGCCAGTCGGCCGTACGCCTCCAATACCGTGAAAGTACTGAGTCCCTGCCCACGTGCCAGCTCGCGCACGGAAGGCAGGCGGCCACCGGCGCGCAGCGTCTTGCACGCGATCGCGTCTCGGAACGCTCGCACCAGCTGCTCGACCAGCGTCGCGGCGCCGGCGCGTGTGCCGCGGCGGTCCAGGGTGATGTCGAAATCGTTCATACCTGAAGCATAGCGCGAGCAGACCCTCATCAACACAGTTGCGAAATCAAGCCAACACAGTTTGGTAAAGTGTCGCGCAACTGTCTATGCCGCCAAAAATCGATCGACGCTAGAGTAAAGCCTTCCCTGGAGAACCGCACATGACCTCACGTCCCGTCATCAACGACATGTCCTCGTTCTGGATGCCGTTTACCGCCAATCGCCAATTCAAGTCCGCGCCGCGCCTGCTCGAATCGGCGAAGGGCATGTATTACCGCTCGTCCGACGGCCGCGAAGTCCTGGACGGATGTGCCGGCCTATGGTGCGTGAACGCCGGGCACGGCCGCGAGCAGATCGTATCGGCGGTGACCGCGCAGATGCAGACGATGGACTTCGCGCCTACCTTCCAGATGGCGCATCCGCTCGCCTTCAAGGCCGCCAGCAAGGTCGCCGAACTCATGCCGGAGGGACTCGACCGCATCTTTTTCACGAACTCCGGTTCGGAATCCGTGGATACCGCGTTGAAGATCGCGATCGCCTATCACCGCGCGCGTGGCGAAGGACAGCGTACCCGCTTGATCGGACGCGAGCGCGGTTATCACGGCGTGGGCTTCGGCGGCATCTCGGTCGGCGGCATCGGGCCGAACCGCAAAGCCTATTCCGGCAATCTGATCCCGGGCGTCGATCACCTGCCGCACACGCACAACCCCGAACACAACAGCTTCACCCAAGGCCAGCCGGTCTGGGGCGCGCATCTGGCGGAAGACCTCGAACGGCTGATCGCCCTGCACGATGCGTCGACGATCGCCGCCGTTATCGTCGAACCGGTCTCGGGCTCGACCGGCGTGCTGGTACCGCCCCAGGGTTATCTGCAAAAGCTGCGGGAAATCACCGCGAAGCACGGCATCCTACTGATCTTCGACGAGGTAATTACGGGATTCGGGCGCCTGGGCAAAGCCACCGCATCAGAATATTTCGGCGTGACGCCGGACATCCTGACGCTCGCCAAGGCGATCAACAACGCCGCCATCCCGATGGGCGCGGTCGCAGCGCATCGCAAAATTCACGATGCCATCGTCGACAGCAGTTCGCCGAATGCCATCGAACTTTTTCACGGCTATACCTATTCCGCACATCCGGCTGCCGCAGCAGCCTGCATCGCAACGCTCGACCTGTACCGCGGCGAAGGCCTGTTCGAGCGCGCGGCGGGCCTCGCGCCGTTTTTCGAGAAAACCGTGCATGCGCTGCGCGACGCGCCCTTCGTCAAGGACATCCGCAATCTCGGGCTGGTCGCGGGAATCGAACTGGAGTCGCGTCCCGGGGCGCCCGGCGCGCGGGCCTATGAAACATTCGTGAAGTGTTTCGAGGCGGGCGTGCTGATCCGTTACACCGGAGATATCCTGGCGTTCTCGCCACCGCTGATCATTGACGAGGCGCAAATTCACACCTTGTTCGATACGGTGCGCAAAGTGCTCGCGACGGTCGATTGATTGACGTGATGCTCGGGCACTGCAGGTCGTCGCTCGTCGGCCGCTCCTAGACATTGGCCCTAGCTGGCCGCCCTCGCCGGTCGCCCTAGAGGGCGTCTGGCGACAGCTCCGCATGCAGCAGCGCAGTGAGCCAAAAAGTCAGCGCGATCGCCACCCAGATATTCATGAACAACAGGGCGGAGCGCAGCGTGCGGGCCGATGTTTGTGCCGACGCGTTCAGCCCGTTCGCCTCTTTTCGCATGGTCCGGCCCATGTAGAACGACATCCCGATGCGAACGAGCAACGCGAAAATCGCGATGTAACGGCAGAGAGGCTCGATCATATCGGCAGACGCGAACGCCAGGAGGGGGTATGGGCAACGCGCCGGGACAGTCGGGCGAGATGCGGGATTGGCCTCGTGCCGGTCATCGCCAGCGGTGATTCGGGCAGCACGCCGATTTTCTGTCGCGTCCGGTGGCAAGGAGACTGTCCGCGGTCCATGGCACCTATGATCGCGATGTGGTTCATTGCTTTCATACTTCCCTCCTTCGAGAAACTCTCTCCACCCGCAGCCTGACAACGAGGCACCACATCGCCATAGAATCGCAGAGGGGGCAAAAGAGTTCGGTGCGAAGGCGCGCATTCAGCGCATTATCGCAGCGCCGAAAAGACGGTCTCGGGAGGCGACAAAGCAGTGCAAGGCATCGACGCCAAGCATGATGCATTTCGCATCGGATTGGCGCAAATAATAAATGCAACGTCCGCGACAGCGAACCCGATGGGCATCGGCCCGGCGGCCGTCGATCAACGCTCGGGTCCGTCCGCCTCGGGAGGTTCCCCGGATTGCGTCATGTGAACCGCCGATGCGCCCCGCCGGGGCGAATTCAGGTGATTCATCAAGGCTTCCGTCATTTTTCTGCAGTGCGCGGCCGGCGTGAAACTCGCCCGGGCTTTCGCCTGTCCCGCCATCGCGATGCGATGCGCCATCGCCAGGTCGTGCCGTAACGCCGTGATGGCGTTCGACAGAGCAGCAGCGTCGTCGGGGTTCACGAGCAATCCGGAGCGACCATCGTCGATGATTTCCGTCACACCGCCTGCCTTCGAGCCAATCACGGGTTTTCCGGCCAACATGCCCTCGACGATCACGCGGCCGAACGGTTCGGGTGCGATCGATGTATGCGCGACCACATCCATTGCGCGCATCATGCGCGGCACATCTGCCTGAAATCCGGCGAAGTGCACCCGTGCTTCGATACCGAGGCGCTTGACCTGCTGCTGCAATTGCTCTGCATACTTCTCGGAGCCGAAGAACGGCGCGCCGACGAGGACGGCATGCGTGTCAGCGTCGCGTGCAATGGCGTCGAGCAGTACGTGCTGCCCCTTCCACGGCGCCAGCCGGCTGAAGCAGCCCACCAGGAACGCATCCTTGGGAAGCCGGAACCGCTCGCGCAGGAGAGCGACCGGCTCGCTCTCCGCATGGTCGAAAGGCTCCGCGGGAATACCGTTGTACACCACCGGCAAGTGAGTTGGATCGAGTCCCGTCAGCTTCACCAAAGCATCGCGCGACGCCACGGAATTGCACACCACCCCGGACAGCAGGTGACGTGAAACGTATTTGATGACAAGCAGCTGGAATTTCCCGAAGTGCTCGCTGGTCATGATGTCGTGCAAATACCAAACGACCGGCCGCCGCGCGAATTTTCCGGCAAAGGCGCCGACGACGGCGGCCTTTTGTGTATTCGCGTAAATGATGTCGCACGATGTCGCGATCTTCGCGACCTGCTTGATCATGCCGATCACGCCACCGACGGCCTTCAACACGGAGCGGGACTGCCCGTCCTTCTTGACGCTGCTGACCGCGTGGGACGACACGATGTCGACCCGCCGATCAAGCGCGGCGAGTTTTTCCCGAAAAGGACCATCCTCGAACAGGATTGCCTGCCAGTCGAACTGCGCTCGCTCGCATAATTCGAGCATGGCGAATTCCGCACCGCCCATCTGTCCAGTTTGATCCAGCATCAGTACACGCATGACTTGCCTTTCTATCTTTTATCAAAAATCAACTGTTACTCAAGGCTCATCAATACGTACTGAAGATTCGGCTGAATTCACTCCAATGGCGTTCTGGACCGTTACTTCATTGTGTTGATATTGACTGCCAATCCACGTTCCGTGGCGTCTGTAGCAGACGTAGCGGACCGCCCAACCGGCCAGGCCCTGTGCGTGCGCCCCGCAACGGCATACCGACGTAAAAATGCGGTGACGGACTGAACACAGGATTCCGGCAAGAAGCGGGCCCGACCACGCAGCGCGGCATCTTTGCCCAGGCGCTCCGCGAACTCTGGGTTATTACGTAGCATTTGCATGCTTCGCAGCAAACTTTCCGGGTCTTCCGGTTTGACCAGGATACCGGACTTCATATGCTGGATGATTTCCGGGTTGGCTCCTACTCTGCTCGCGATGACCGGCAAGCTTGCCAGCATTCCCGAGACGACATTCCAATCGAAAGCCTCCGGCTGTGTCGAGGCATTGACGACCACATCGACGGCACGCATCAGCACAGGAACGTCGGCCTGCCGACCGACAAAGTGTACACGATGCGTTAAACCCAACTCCCGGATCTTCAGCTTCAGTTCGGCAGCGTACTGTTCAGCACCAGGGACCGTCTCGCCCGTCATCAACACATGCGTGTCCGCATCCCTCGCCAAGGCTTCGAGCACGACGTGCTGTCCTTTGCGCGGCGACAGGCGATCGAAACAGCCGATCAAATACGCCTCTTCCGGCAGACCAAACATCGACCGGGCATGGGCCTTCGAACAGCTCATGGCGCTGTCGAACGCCGCCGTGGTGACACCGGGATGAATGACTTCGATATGGGACGACCTCGCGCCCACCAGCGATACGAAGGATTTTTTCGCCGCGTGGGAGTGGCAAATCACACCGGATACCATCCACTTGGAAACGACACGCAGCACCTGCAACTCCCACTTGCTGACCTGTTTTTCGTCGATGATGTCTTGCACATACCAGACGACCGGGCGTCCCGCGAGAGCCCCTGCAAGGCCACCCGCGGCCATTGCGAGGGCGCTATGCCCACTCATGAGGACGACATCGGCAGCCTGGGCCGCCTTCGTCAGATGCTGCACGACGCCGCGGGCCTTCGGTGCGAAATTCAGCACGCCACGAAAAACCGCGCCATCGCGCAGCGTATCGAACCCGTGCGAGGCGACGATTTCCACGGATTTGCCCGGCGATTCGAATCGCGCCTTGCAGGACGCTTTCGCGAACAAGGCGGCGCTCCAGTCGAAGTTCGCATGCGTGCAAAGGTCGAACATCCCGCGCTCCGCCTCGCCCGTCTCGTCAGCCTGATGCAGCATTAGTACACGCATGATCAACGTCAGCCTATTTCAATAGTATTCAGCGATAGGGCAAGAGCGGCATCGATCTTTCGACCATGCACGGCCACCGGCGACTGGCTGGCATTCCTCCCATTGACATGGGATTACGCAGCGATTGAATGCAGTGTCGTCCTTGCGCACGCTGGCATCGGTACGTTCGCCCACATAGTGCAGTGAAAGCCACGCCATCTCCGCGCAACCTTGTTCTGACAGGCCACGGTCTTGCGCTTTTGCTACCGGCGCAATCGTCCTCGAATACCCGATCCAAGACGCATTACGACCGTTCCGCTGAAACAAAAATTAATGACGATTGTTGTCTAGGCTCGAATTTTTGTTGTAGTCTGTAAGGCATGAAAGCAAAGTATCTTCGATGTTTCATAAATTATCGGTAAGGAAATGGTAGGTGCCGCAATGTTTCACAGGTATCCGCCGAATCCCGATCAGTTCGCCGACAGCATCGGCATATTCCCAATAGAGTTCAGGTGAAGATAGTTGTCCGGAAGCTATCGCGCCACTTTCTGCCAAACCTTTAAGTGGACGAGACTTATATATGCCAACCCACGACCCAGACGAAAGACCGTCACCCGCCACGCATCCATGCGAAAAGCTCATCCTTGTCCTGGACCAAAGCGGCTCGCTAGGCGGGGCCGAGTTGTCCCTGCTTGAAGTCTGCAAGCGGATTCGCCACTTTTGCAATGTGGTCCTGTTTTCCGACGGTCCCTTCCGCCAGATCCTGCAGGATGCCAACGTCGATGTGACCGTGTCGAGCCCGCGCGGCTTTTCCAACCTGCACAAGCAAGGCGGCCGCACGCTGCCTGCCGGGGCCCTGCGCGGCGTCGTGAAACTCGCCTGGGAAGTCATCCGCCTGGCACGTTCGCATCGCCTGATCTATGCCAATACCCAGAAGGCGATGGTGATCGGCGCACTTGCCGGCGCGTTCTCCCATCGGCCCGTCGTGTGGCACTTGCGCGATATCGTCTCGCCCGATCACTTCGACCCCAACAAGCTGCGGGTCATCAAATGGCTGTCGAAATCGATGATCACGCATGTCATCGCGAATTCACAGGCTTCCGCCAAGGCACTCCAGGATCTGGCAGGATTGCCGCCGGATCGCATCAGCGTCATTTACAACGGGATCGATGCCGGCCCGTTCGATGCGGCGGCCAAAATACCGGTCGCCGTCTTGCGCCGGCGCTATGGCCTGCCGACCGAGGCTTTTCTGGTCGGTGCCTTCAGTCGTCTCGCAAAGTGGAAAGGGCAGCATGTTCTGCTGGAAGCAATCGCTAACAAACCTGGCGTCCATGCCGTCCTGGTTGGCGCCGCGCTTTTCGGTGAAGACGAATACGAAGCGCAGTTAAGAGAACAGGTCAAAACACTCGGCATCGAGGATCGGGTGCATTTCCTGGGTTTCCAAAGCGATATACCAGGCCTGATGCGCGCGATGGATATCGTGGCGCACACGTCCATCGCTTCCGAACCGTTTGGTCGCGTGATCGTCGAAGCCATGCTTGCCCGGCGGCCCATCATCGCCACCGCGGCGGGCGGCGCCCTGGAAATCATCACCGACCAGGTGGACGGATCATTCGTCGAGCCCGGCAACGTGCGCGATCTGTCGAGCAAGATCGATATGCTCCGGGAAAATCTCGACATGGTGGCGGAGCTTGTGGTACGTGCCTATGCGACGGCATGCGCGAACTTCAACCCGGACGTTTACTGCCAGGCGGTCGTCAAGCAGCTGGAAAGTGTCGGCGGGTTCAATCTGGCGACAAACTGCGTCGACTCGATGGCGATGTCTCGCGCGTGAGTCTGGGGTTCGGCGGCGACGCTCGCCGTCACGCCCATACCCTGCCCGTTCCGCAAAGCCGTATCGTATTTTTCCCCATTTAAACTTTCATGCGGTTTCCGTGGCGTCGCGCACAGTAGCGAAAGACGGCAATCGGTATCTTGTGAACATGCCGGCAGGAAACCAGGGACGCTCTGGGACATGACCTCCGGATGTACAGAGGATCACCACCATGATAGCCGTCTCCAATTTCTCCGAAATCAGGATTTTCCGACGCGTATTGGAATCGTTGGATACGCTACTGAATTCGCGCAAAGAAACGCCGAACGCCAAGCTGATGCAGGATGCCTGGCAGAAGGGCGCAAACGACGCCGTGGTCGATAAAAAACAGAATCCCTACCCGAAGGGAAGCGACCGATTCAATTCCTATGAAGACGGACACAAGTCGCAATGGTGGCTGAATTAACTGGCCTGATTGGCCAATTAAAGATAATTCCGTCGGGCCTGATCGTTTCACATACAGCACGGCACTTGTTTTTCCGGTAGCAAATCGAACGTACGCATCCGCACGACCGCAGGCAATAAAAATGATTCTGTAGAACTATATTAGATAGTTATGCAGAATATTATTTCCGGCATTGGCCGTTGATGGTCATGTTTCGACTTGCCTTCTCCGGACGGGCGCAGATTGCGCGTTCACACATCCTCGTCAAAACCGCACGGGCGATGAAGCAATAATTGCGCCAAGCCACTGACCGCCTCGGCCGAGTCACGCCTGACATCCATCCCGTAGACACGGAAAACGGCCTCCTCGAAGGGCATTTTCCACACGCCCGGTTTTCCAAGAAACAAAAAAACCATCCAAACAAGTATTTTTTACCTTTTCACGATTTTATGTTTGCCTAGGCAAATTTAAGTTATTTCATCCTTGATGCGGGCCAAAAACCCTCGTTTTACGGACAACCGTTGTGTTCTAGACGATTTTTTTTCGGAGCAGGCACGAATTTTCGTCGTTAAAAGTTAACGGTTTCAGCTCCAGACTCGTTTTTTCGCATTTTTTCCGGTAATTAATTCCTCATTTTGCTTCCCGCGTAGAAGTGGGGGGTAATGCCACCTCTATTCCTCGTTTCGCCACGAATCTGCGCGAAATATCCTAGCCCCAATCCTAGAAACAAGTCCCCGATCCAGACGCTGCGCTGGGCCGGGTTGTGTTCCTGAAGCGGGCGCTCGCTCTGGAAACGCTTGACGGTGGGAACGCTGAAGAAACCCTCACGAAAGGGTCACGAAACACCGGAGTCCCAATCATTCGCGCACAAGAGGCCGCGGCTACTGTTTAGAGAGTGTGACAATCATGAGGCGTGTTTCCAAGAATTCTTTCCGTACGGCGTTATCCGCCCTTCCCCTGGCTGCGTTCCTCGCAGGCTGTGGCGGAGGAGGCGGTAGTAGCACTGCTGCGACAGCCACGACCGCAGCGACTACGACTGCGGCGACGACCACTGCCACGACAACGTCTGCCGCTACGGCAGCTGCGTCGCTGGCCACCACCGGCCCCACCAACGCACTGACCACCACCTCGAGCACCACCACGGTACTTCCTCTGGAAGTCATGGGCGCCACGGGCACGATCGTCACCGTCAAGGTGCCCGCCGCCAGCGGCAGCACGGCGACGAAGCTGTGGATGCAGGTCAACAACCTGTCCTATGACAACAAGGCATCCGTTCAAATCAACGGCGGGGCCTGGATCAGCCTGACCAATGCCGCGGTTTCCATTCAAGGCTCGGGCAAATACTACGGCGGCATTGGCGGCGGATTCGATACGCTGAAGCTGACCGTACCCATCACCGGCGGTGTAAACGGCACCAATACCATTAGCTTTCGCTTCAATGGCAGCGATGGCGTGTCGTCCGGCTACCGCGTGCTGGCATTAAATCTGCAAAACTCCAGTGGAACGTCGCTGGTCGCATCGACTGCTTTCACGCAGGACGACCCCACCGCGTGGGTCGCGCCGGAAACCGATTCGGCGAACATCGCCGCGGGCCTGGCACTGTGGCAAACGGCGACGCTGACCGATTCATCGCTGACCACCTCGACGATCCAGGCGCATTGCATGGACTGTCACGCGGCCAATGGCTCCGACCTGCAGCGCTTCAACTACTCGAACTATGCCATCGTGATGCGTTCGCAGTATCACGGTCTGTCGCAAGCGCAGGGCCTGCAGATTGCCAGCTATATCCGTAGCCTGACGGCGACGCTGGGTGTACCGGGAACACATTGCCGCCCCTGGAATCCGCCTTACCAGCCGGGCCCGGGACTTGATGCGGGCGATGTCAAGAACTGGACCTGCGGCGCGGGATTGGAAGCGGTGAGCGACAACGATATCGATACGCTGAACACTATTTTCCCGAACGGCATCACCAAAACGGCGATTGCTCCGGCAGGTCATTTGAACGCTCGGGAAATTCCGATTTCCCTGCAACTGCCGGACTGGAACCACTGGGTGCCCCATATTCATCCGAAGGATGCATGGGGCAGCTACTTTACCAGTTCTAATTTGGACAAAGAGTACAACGGTGACGGTACGGGCACTTCCACGTATAATTTGCGTGCGAAACTGACGGCCGGCGGCACCGCATACTCGCAACAGAAATCTGGCAGCTTCTTCCAGGATATATATTATTGGGGAGTGGAATTCGGCGAGCGGTTCGCGCCTTCCGGTTGGGGCACGCCCGGCGCATACACGATCGCACAGCAGCAAAATATCTACGGCACGGCGCAGTGGCAACTCATCAAGTCATGGGAACTGGCGCAGGATTTCAATCTAGAGACCAATTGCCCGATTGCATGGACAACGGAAGGCGCCCCGGCCTCGAAGCTGGAAGCGCGCGGCTGGTGCGGTTATTGGCGCTTCCTTTTCAACGTATCGCCGCACATGCTGAACTTTCCGCCTGCCAACAGCATGTTCGGCAGTACTGTTGGTCACTATACAAAAGCAAACCAGTGGTACGAAATGCAACTTCTGCTCAATCCGGGCAACGGCGTGCATAACGTTCACTTGCCGGTGGACTGGCAGTATGTGTATGGCGTGATCGATAACTTGTCGGCAGCCTCAGGACGATTGGAACCAGCGCGCAATCTGTTGTTCGTGACGAAAGGTGCGCAGGAAATGGACAATGGCGTGGGTGTGGCCAATGTCAACCAAGGGTGGACGACCCGGGACACAAGTCCGCTCGATGTCTGGAAATCCGGTCAAAGCGGCATTTGGAAAGGCACCGCTAGCGCAACTGAGTTGGCCGTCGTTAATGCTTATTTGTCAAATTGGACGGATGTATCGAATTCGTTCAACATAAACGTCTGGGCACGGATCACTTCCTCAACGGAGGGCTGCGGAATAAGCATTCGTGAACTTTGCTGGAGCGATTATGTTCCCAATACACTCGAAGGTCCCACGCCGACGTTGACCAACTTCCCGACTTATGCGTACAACCAGATTTCGTTGATGCGCAAGGACGGTGTGGACGGCTCAGAATTGAACCGCTTCGCAAAATGGTTGAATACGGCTTATCCCAGTGGAGGCTATCTTTCCTTGGTTCAATAGTAAGCGTCCAGGCAAGGCATCTTGCCTGGTGGATATTGGCTGAGTTCGAAGCAGATGAAGCACGGGATGCGGTAGCTGTCAGGGTAGTTGTCACCTCGAAGGCTGGAGTTAGGCAGCGCGGCAGGCCTGTTTTTCGTGCTGCGCAGTGCCTCTCACGCTGTCGATTCGGTCCGGGTTCAAATGCATGACATCAACGCGCTGCCAGTTGCGTGTGCGGGTTTTCCAGCGCAGCGGATGACGCTGCCGTGTAGTCTCGTAAAGAACCGCTCGGCAATCCAGAATTTCTCGATCCAGGTTGGCGTGACGTTGTGCCGGCGTCACGAACCGGATCGCGCCGTGATGATGCTCCTCGTTGTGCCGGCGCACCAATGCACCCACCCAGGCGCGCGCGGCGCGAGGCCATCGAACGCCTCAAGGGGGCCGGCCGGCCGGTATTTGAGGGTTTTGAACAGCGATTCGGAATAGGGATTGTCGTTGCTCACGCCCGGGCGGCTCAGCGAGGGCATGACGCCCAGCGCCTGAAGCGTGGCAAGCGGGCCTGTCAGGATTTTTGTGTGCGAGGCGGGTGAAGCTGGCCATGCTGTCCCGGGCAGTGCATTAATCGTAAATTAGAAATAGGGTCTGGTGAAGCGCTCCTCGTACAGAATCGCAAATTGATTCATGGCGCTTTTCCAGTCGTGCGCGGCGCGGCTCCAGTCGGCGGTGATGTTGCGCAGGACCAGCCATAGCAGCTTGGTCGCCGCGTCGTCACTTGGGAAGTGGCCGCGCGTTTTGATGATCTTTCGCAGGCTGGCGTTCACGCTTTCGATGGCGTTGGTGGTGTAAATCACTTTGCGTACGGCCGGCGGGAACGTGAAGAAGGGAATCACGCGTTCCCAGGCCCGTCGCCAGGACGCAGCTACCGTCGGGTAGCGGCGCCCCCACTCGCCGCTATCGAAGGCATCCAGCTCGGCTTGCGCCATCTCGGCACTCGCTGCTGTGTATACCGGCTTGAGCGCGGCGGCGAGCGCCTTGCGGTCCTTCCAGTTGGCGTAATCCAGGCTGCTGCGGATCAAATGTACGATGCAGGTCTGTAGCGTCGTCTGCGGGAACACCGCGCCCAGCGCCTGTTCCATGCCTTGCAGGCCGTCCGTGACAGCGATGAGCATGACCTGCACGCCACGTGTCTTCAGGTCGTTGAAGACCTTCATCCAGAACTTGGCGCCCTCGGTGTTCTCGATCCACAAGCCCAGGATATCGCGCGTGCCGTCAGGCAGAATTGCCAGCGCGAGGTAGACCGCCTTGTTGCGTACCAAGCCGTCGGAGCGGATCTTGACACGCAGTGCATCGAAGAAGACCACGGGGTACATGGGTTCGAGCGGCCGGGATTGCCAGGCGAGCACTTCGTCCATCACGGCATCGGTGACCGAGCTGACGAACTCTGGGGAGACCTCGGTGCCGTACTGCTCCAGCAGGAACGCCTGGATATCGCGCACAGTCATGCCCCGCGCGTACATCGCGATGATCTTGTCGTCGAAGCCCGTGAAGCGCCGTTCGTGCTTCGGGATCAGGATCGGCTCGAAGCTGGCGTTGCGGTCTCGCGGGATCTGCAACGCCAACGGGCCATCGTCCGTGAGAACGGTCTTGGCGCTGCGGCCGTTGCGCTGGTTCGTGGTCTCGGGCGGCCGTTCGGTGCCGATGGCGTAACCGAGGTGGTGGCCCATCTCAGCGCCCAAGGCCCGCTCGATCAGGGCCTTCTTGAACGCCATCGCAGCGTCCTGGACGGCTTCGGCCGTCATCGGTCCTTTTACGAACTGGTCGACCAGTTCCTGGGGAATCGCGGGCGGTTCCCGCGGCGGTGTCTTCGGTTTGCGTGCCATGGCTGTGCATCGTCCTTTTTCGACATGTCAGCCCCGCACACAAAATTTATGACAGTCCCTGGCAAGCATCGTCGCGCCTTTCATCGGGCCACCGTTATCAGAATGCAACGTCACCTGCTCGGCGCGTATCGCTTCTCGCGCGCACAGATCACGCAGCACTTCGCTGGCCAGCACGCTGCTTTCCTCGGCGTAGACCTGCCAGGCGACGATTTTGCGGCTGAATATGTCGAGAAACAGGTACAGATAAAAATACTGTCCCGGATTGTCGTGGGCAGATAGGTGATGTCCCAGGAATACAATTGGTTCCGCGCATCGGCATGCACCGCGCGGGGCTTGCTGCGGGTCTGTGCCGGCGCTCGCTACGCCGGTGGGCGAGTTGTTGCTCCGCCTTCAGAATCCGGTAAAACATCGATTCCGAGGCAATATAGCGTTGCTGGTTGGCCAATCGCGCCACGATCTGGCTGGGCGGCAGATGAGCGAATTCAGGCGAGTTCGCCACGGCCAGCAACTCGGCTCGTTCCTCGGCGCACAGCTTGTGACGGGGTTCGTGCTGACGCCAGGCACGCCGATCCACCGCGTCAGGTTCGCCGCGCGGCCAGCGTTGAACGGTGCGCGCGCTGAGCCCCAGGACGGCGCAGGCGCGTGCCTGACGCGCCCCGGCCAGGCACGCCTCGCCGAGCAAGCCGAGCAAGCCGAGCAAGCCGAGCAAGGTTTAGCGCTCTTCAGGGGCCGTCATTCGGCCTCGCCCCCGAACAGCGCACGGTACTTTTTTTGTAGCACCAGCAACGCTGCTGCCTCCGCGAACGCCTTTTCCTTGCGGTTTAACTCGCGTTGCAGCTGGACATTGGCCTGTTTGAGATCGCGCATTTCCTGGATGCTCTCGCTGCGGCCACCAGCGGCGCCGACCGCGCAAAAATCCGCCCGCCACTTCGCCAGATGATGCGCAAATAGACCGTGCTCCCAACACCAGGCGTTCAGCGCTGCGTCGACTAACCCGTGGCTCTCGTGCAAGGCCAGGAGTCGTTCTTGCGGCGATCAGTCATCGGGACACTTTCCCTGTTCAGGACGCACGCTCCGGTTTGCGGGGACGACACTTTTCATCCAGTTCCTCGATGTCCAAACGTTCACGTTCAGTTCGTCGGCGACAGCCTCCAGCGTTCGGCTGCCACGCTGCAAAACCTTCGAAATTGCCTGTTCCTTGAATTCGACAGAATACGTCCGTTTCGCTTCCATTTCTCACATCTGATTTTCTTTAATAAAAATTTCAGAAGCGACAACTACTGTGACACCGGGGGACGACCGTTTACAACACCCGCGTCACGCAGCCAGCGTCGGGGCGGTGCGCACCGTGTGGCGCCAGTCGATCCCCTCGAGCAGCATCGCGAGTTGCGCCGCCGTCAGATGCACACCACCGGTGGCAACCTGCGGCCAGATGAAGCGCCCACGCTCCAGGCGTTTGCTCAGCAGACACAGGCCATGGCCGTCCCACCACCACACTTTAATGAGATCGCCGCGCCGCCCTCGGAAGGCGAACACGTGGCCGCCGAAGGGGGTTCGAGGCGAGCGTGCTCTGCACGATGGCGGCCAGGCCGTTGAGGCCGCGCCGCATGTCGGTGGCCCCGGCGATCAACCAGACCTGCGTGCCTGTGGGCAGACCGATCAACGTGTGCCTCGTGAGGCGATCGCACCAAGATGAGACAGCAGCAAACGCAGCGCCCCCCCCCATCGACCGTGCCGCGCAGCATGACTATGCTCGAACCTTGACGCCACTCGATCTCGCCCGGCGCGGGCGGTGCGGCACCGGGCTGAGGCGCCGCGAGCGGCGCGGGTTCGATCATCCTTGTCAACGGCGATTTAAAACTGATACAGTTTTGGCGCTTGCAGCGATTTAAAACTGATACACCTCCAATTACCAGCGCGTGCTGGATTTTCGTTTGCGGCATGACCTATTCAGTCAGCCCTATCCGCTTTAACGCCGTGGACCGTGCCGGCCTGTCGCTGGTGTTTGAGCCGGTAACTCTCGCCGGCGATCGGCACGATGTGTGCGTGATGCAGCAACCGGTCCAGCAACGCCGCGGTCAGTGTCGCGTCCTTCGCAAACGTCGCGTCCCATTGGCCGAACGGCAGGTTGCTCGTCACGATCAAGCTGCCTTTTTCATACAGTGCCGCGATCACCTGGAAGAACAGGTTGGCCTGGTCGCGGTTCATTGGCAGGTAGCCGATTTCGTCGATGATGAGCAGCCGATACGCACCCATATCCGATAAATACTCGCGTCGCCACCGGGCAAGCTGGTTCGTGTTGAGCCTGTTGGCCAACGCCACTGCGGCCATCGAGACATCAGGGCGCATCGTCTGCTCGACCAGTTCCCGCTTGAACTTCGTACTGAAGCGTCGACGCGTCGCCGACGGCCTGGCCTCGACTACATTCTGTTCTTCTCTCATCGCATCCGATCTCGTTATGAAATCGGAGATCCTCCCAGGCTTGGATCGGCCCGGGAAGATGCCCTGGCTGGACGCTCAATGCACGCGCAACTGGTAGCGCGTTGGTGCCGTGCATTTGGGCTCGGACCGAATCGACAGCGTGACAGGCATTGCGCGGCGCGAAAAAAGGGCGTGCGGCGCTGCCTAACTCCAAACGTCGAGGCGACAACTACCTTGACAGCTACCGGATCGACGTCTTGCCGCCAATGGCGGTGCGGCGCGCTCGCTTACTCCTCGCCTGATTCACATCCATCCATCGAATCGACGCTCCAGTACGTTTGGCGCGACCGGCAGGCGATGCACCGAATCCGTGGTCGTCTTCCAGGCCCGTCGGTACACCGGTCGTATTCCTTGTCGCACCCGGCTTCTGCGCGCGCGCTCAGCGCTCACCTTTACCCCAAGCGCTGCGAACTCTTCGACCAACCTTGGCCGACCATACGTTCCACGACTTCGTGCATGTAAGCTCGCCAATTGCGCATCAAATTTCGCCCGTTGCGAGGTACGCTTGCTTGGCGCTCGCACTCGCCACCGGCAGTAGCCTCTGCGCGAAACGTCCAATACCCGACAAAGTCGAATGGCATCGAATTGGCAGCGGTGGGCGTCGATCCATGCGTACTTCACCGCGACCCCTTCGCAAGGTACGCCGTTGCTTTTGAGCAGTATCTCCGCATCCGGCTTCAGGCTGGCAAGCTCCTTTCGCAAGCGGCTGTTTTCCGCCTCCAGTTCCGGGACCGCCGGCTTGGCACGGGGTGCCGACATTGCCGCGGTCGGCACGCCGACAGATCCTTGTTTCAACTGGCTTCGTGCCCAATTGCCGATCTGGCCAGCGGCCCCTCCCAAAACGGCGTGCCGCCTCGTTATGAACCGGCGGCATTGGCCAGTCTGGCCGCTTCTTGTCGGAATTCCTGCGTATAGCGACGATTCGGTACGTTCTTTTCGCCCATTTCGACCTCCGTTCAACAGATTGCCTTACACCTCTGCTGCACGTCATTTCGAGGCATGGCTAGATACATTAGACCACTACACGCCTCCACCTTAAACCTTTTATCAAATTCCTCACATTGCCCCAGGATTGGGTTAACCCATCGGATTACTTCAAATGCAAGGCGAGTTTTTATTTGCTCGGTGAATGATCTTTTGAATTCTTCGGCGAAGTCAAATAACGACCAAGCAACAGAGACGGTTTTTCGAAAATAAAATACGTTACGAATGCCAAGGGAATGACCGTCAAAGCAGCCAAACCCAATGCCATCCAAGCCTGTCTCGCATCCGAGAGTAAATGAGCAAACGTCAGCAGTACGATTGTATGAACAAGATAAAGGCTGTATGAAATATCACCCAAAAACAAAACAATCCTGCGAGCCAAAAAATGCGCAATACGTTTTGATGTGAGCGATACTGCGATAATACCGGCAGCTCCAGCCGTGACCGTTAATTCGATAACCCATCGTATCATCGGGCTATCTCCGAAAACGAGAAAACCGCGGGACAGGAAATACAAGGCGAGTGAAACACACAGTACGGCATAGGGCCGTCGGCCTTCACGTAGCCATGGCATCCACTGCGCCCTCTTCAGCGCAAGAAGCGCGCCAACCACGAATACACCCAGATAGTGCAGCGTCATTAAATAACTAGCTTGGAAACTTAAAGCCAATGAATCCCCGCCTGTTAAAGCAATGTAGCAAAAAGTGCCCAAAGACAGAAAAATGGCACTTACGGCAACATACATCAAACGCATCTTTATTATAAAAAAAACGATCAGCGGAAAAACAATTGACACTCGCATTTCATAAATTAGCGACCAAATAACAGGAATGATATGCTCTGTATCGTAGCTTCCGACAAAAATGATATGGTCTACGAAATAGCCAATGCTCAAATCCTTCCCTATCCAAGCGCTGTTCAGCCAACCTCCTGCCCATGGCACCAAGCCGTGATAGGTCAAAAAAAGACAAACAATTGCGAGAACCAGAACACAAATATAGGGGAGATATATTCGGCAAAACCGCTTCAATAAATATTCCGGGTATCCAACACGTCGGCTTCCAGTTTGCTGTAAAGTAAGAACAAACCCACTAAGAACGAAAAACAACAACACAGCTTCGTGTCCGGTGGCAAGCAGGCGCAATGGTGTTCGATTGATCCAAATCAGGGGACCAATCAATGCGAAATGACTGAAAACCACCATGCATGAAGCAATACCACGGAGAGCATCAAGCTGGTGTAGCCTTCTTGAAGGCGTTTTTATCGTCATTGCCCGACCCAGTTAGTTGTTTCGACGAATTTTTTCCGCATGATTTTTTCACTACCAAATGTTAAATAGATGAAAAACTTGTTATTCTACGCTGCCTTGACGTTGATTTCCAGCGCTGCCACTGCATCTCCGCTCGCGCCGGTATACGCCTGGGGTGACTCTCTTACATACGGTGTAAACGCAACCGACACCGCACATTCTTGGCCCGCACTGCTAGCACAAAAAACAGGCAGGCCGGTCACGAATCTGGGGTATCCGGGGCAAACTTCTACGGGCATTGCCGAACGATTCGGAGCCATCCCCCTTCGCATTGTAAGAGGGGGCGAGATCCCGTCCAGCGGCGCTACAGAAATTCAACTCGCTGATGTCGAGGTGTTCGACGGGTACTCTCCCCTTCCTTTTCCGGTAAGCCTTGCAGGGGTAAGAGGTGATATTCGTGAACGTCCGATGCAGGAGTTCACCCGAGCAAGCAGCGGGTCGCCTGTCAAATTTGCTGCAGGCTCTGCACTTGTCATTCCTGCTCCTTACTCGCCTGGTAGCATTGCGGTGATCTGGGCGTGCCGCAACGACGTGGTGCGCGATTGGAACACAAAAATCTGTCTCGATAATATTTCAGCAATCGTGGATAAAGCACGCGCAAGAAATCAAAATTTTTTAATTCTATCCGTTTTGACTTCTAACGAAGAAAAACCGTCAGATTCTCGATACGAGAAAGTCGTTGAAATAAACGATAATTTAAAAAAACTTTACCCCGGCAACTATCTCGATGTCGAAGATATACTGATGAAAAAAATCCCGGGAAAAATTGGCACAATTTCCCCCAATTTCAGAATCAGAAATGGTCACGACGACGGCATACATCTCAATGATTCCGGATACGAGGTAGTAGCCAACTCGGTAGCGGAGCTTATCGCCATGCGTCATTGGTAACTGCCAAACTGTCTAGATTCAACCATCAAGTGCAGAAGAACGCGCAGCGATCATGATCGGGGACGGCAAGGGCGCGAGCTTACGATCGATATCAACACTGCTCGGGCGTAAGGTGTCAAGTATCAATCGGGAATTGAGCTACGTCCATCATCGAGCGGACCGCAGACTAAGAAACAAAAAATACAAAGCCGGAAAGCGCAGCTTTACCCATTCACTGTTTGAGACACAGCCATAGGGAATCTTTGGGATACGACGTGCAACACGCAGCGCTCTCAAACGATGCGACCAGCGAAGCCGGCGAATCAGCGCATGATTCGCCGCCGCCGCACGCGCAGCGATCAGGTACCAGTAAAGACGCAGCGAGTCACTGTGCTTCGCCTCTTCCATAGCATCAGCGGTATAACTTGCCAGGTCGATCGACTGACCAATCTTGGCGGATTGACCGGTGATGCTATTGCCGTCCTGGATGGTATAGGCTAGAAGCGGTTTATTGATGGACGAAAGGCGATGCGCGGCGGCATACATCCATGGCATCGCACCGTTGTCTTCGTAGTGGCGGTTTACGGGAAAAAGTCGGCTTTCGAAAAGTCCTGCGCGGTACACACGTGCCCACGGGAAATGTTTGTGCAAAGCGGCATAGCGTAGCAGTACATCGAGATCGACGTTGACGACATTGCTTCCCCCAGAAAGACACATGTTCAATGACCCGGCCTGCGTTCCGTGCTGATCCACCGTAATAGCATTGAATTCGACGATGTCCGGGCTGCTACCGTCCGTCAGCCGTCGCGACACTTCCTGCCAATGTTCAGGCAACCAAAAGTCGTCGCCATCCATGAAACCCAGATACGCACTTTTTGCGGAGGCAATGCCCGCGTTGCGCGCGGCACTCACACCCGCGTTGGCCTGGGAAATAACGTGAGTGATTACTTCCGGATACCGTTCGGCTGTCAAACGTGCCGTGTTGGCTGTGCCGTCTGTCGAGCCATCATCCACGACAATGACTTCGACATTTGGGCTTCCCTGCAATTGCTCCAAGGCCGATACCAGACATCGACCAATGGTTTTCTCGGCGTTATAAGCTGGAATAATGAGCGAATAGAGCATGCCTGTCATGTGCGCGCCAACAGTCGTTTCTTCAGAATAATCAAAAACATGATAACCATGATCGCACCTTCGGATACAGACATTGAAATGCCTGCACCAAGCGCGCCCCATTTAGGCACCAGTAGGGCCAATGAAACGACATGGATTACGGCGGCGGCGAGGAGTACCCGTGTGTAGGCCCGCTGCTCGCCGAATGGCAACAACGTCAGGGTGCCGAAGATACTGCTGACGGCAGTGAAAAAGAACACTGGCGACATCGCACGCAGTATCTCGATTGACCCCGTAAATTTTTTCCCCAGGAAGATCAGGACAATGTATTCGGCAGACAATGCCATGGCAACGCTCACGGCAAATGACGCCAGCCCCTCCCACTTCAACAGCGTGCGGAGTGCCTCCACAGTGCTGTTTTTTGCCGAAGCCGCGGTCGCGCTAACGCGAGGATAAATGGCTGCATGCAGCGGCCCCAAGATGCCGAGCGCCGCCCGCAAAAATTTCTCCGCACCTATGAATAACCCGACCATGACGTCTCCGCCAACGAGCCCGATGACCAAAGCATTCGTATTTGAATAGATGGTGTATCCCACCATCGCAAAAAACATCGAGAAGCCTTCTTTCAACTCACGCAATATCGTCTCGACGCGTGGCCTTTTGAATATGCCGACTTCCCTGATCGCCGCTAGCACTCCGACAGCACTTGCCGCGAAATAAATCGAGGAAAAGAGGATGGCATAGCGTACGCCATCCTGAGGCGTATGGATGAACAGTAAAGTCAGCGGCAAGACTGAAATCTTGGCAGTCATATTGATCACCGTGATCACGCCCATTTTTTCGATGCCCTGAAAGTACCACTGCGGGAACATCGACACTCCCAAAGCCCAAAAAAAGAAGGGGTAGATCGCCGCAGAATACTCATGCAGCTTTGGGAATATGAAAACGCACGCAAGCAATAGCACCGCACCGGTCAGTGCAAGCGTCAGCTTGGTCCACATCACCCCCCAAAAAACCTCGGCTACTTTTTCGTCCCCTTCCTGCCGTGAAACAGCAAGCTTCCGCGTCCCAGTCAGATTGAATCCATATTCAGCAAGGCTGACTATGTACTGTGCAGCGGCCATTGCAAATCCTACCCTTCCAAAGCTCGCAGCACCCAACACTCGCACGAGATATGGCGTTTGAATCAAAGGAATCAGGTAATTTCCAATCTGGAGCAGCATCAGGGAAGCAAAATTCTTTGCAATCCGTCGATCATATTTCATTATGATGTCATTAAAGTCAAAGCCCGATCGACCTTTGGGGTCTCGTCGGCCATTGCAACGTGGCAACTGGCAAGGATGCAGCTCAGTTTGCATCGCCAGCGTGAAAGTTCACTCTATCGGTCACAAAGCCTTCCGCGAGTCAGCCATGAACCGGCAAATGAGTGGTAGTCAAGAACTGCTAGTACGGCGGCCGGCTTCAGGGGTTGGCCTATTTATCAAGACGCGTCGGATCACCCCGGAATTCGGCCACCCGCCCGAGAAAAAATTGAGGTCGACAGTTGTAAGTGAGTGTAAAACGTTCCAGCCATCTCAAAGGCCCAGAGCAGCCACGAAGTTTTCCATAAAACTGTCAGCCGAATGCTTTTCAATGATAGTTGCCCGTGCAGCGGCACCCAGGCGCGGGGCCTCTTCGTGAGCTTTGCGGATTCCTTGCGCAAGCTCTTCCGGGTGACCCACTCGCACCTTGATCCCGTCTACGCCATTGGTCACAAGGTTTTCCAGCGCACGAATGTCCGTTACAACAACAGCACAACCGCAGCTCATTGCCTCAAGGGCCACCATAGGGAGGCCTTCATGAGCCGAAGGAAGACAGAACACTGTGCAGGCCCGGTAACTGTCGCGCATTTGGGTACGATCCGATACAAAGCCTTTCATTGTAACTTTGGACTCGAGACCAAATTTCCGAATAGTTTCCTCCAACAACACTTTATCAGGGCCCACACCGTAAATGTCGAGGTGCCAACTTTCGTCCATGTAACGGAACGCCTCAATGAGATCGGTTGTCCTTTTTTGAGAGTTGTTGAAGCGGCCGACAGTAATTACGGTTTTATTTTTTTTCGAACCGGTTTCAGAATTTTCTGCAGGAGAAAAAAATTTAACATCGACTGGATTGGGTAACAGTACTGCCCTGCCACCTAAAGCACGTACTTCCTCAACTTCTAGCTTCGTCTGGGAAGTCAAAAGGTCGGACTTTGAGAAAGACTTCCTTTTTTTCCAAAGCAGCCAGTCGTCTTTGGATCCTCCATGATCGGCCCCCACTATGAGCGGCCTTCCTTTTTTTCCAAACCACTTTGCCAACAGATCATATCTTCCATACCAATATTCCTGAACATAAAGAATATCAACATTATCCTGAGAAATTGCCTGGATAATTTGCTTTTTAAACGACAGTGTATTCAACATCTGCGAAGCATAACGTCCGTACTTTGTACGCCATATGGGGACTCTTTCCACTTTCTGAAACCAAGATTCCAAAGGCAGCATTCTGACTTGCACACCGTTGTCGACCCGGTGGATTCCACTATGTGTTTTGGAAGGAATATAAATTATAGGATTCCATCCGTATTTCAAAAACATATCGCAATAATACCAGGAGAAATCGTTGCGATAATGATCCAGATAAGATTCAAGAGTCAATCCTAGCCCACTTACAAAAAAATCCTCGAAACACGGAGTACTCAGCAGCAGTGCAATCGTTTTTTCCTGATTCACAGATTTTCCCCGGGAATTATATGCAACTTCATTCAAAATTTATTTGGAAAAATTCGGATTTTATACAACGTTTTATAAAACGTTTAATTTCATGACTCAATACCGGTCATCGTTGGAGTACGTTTGGCATTCAAAATTGCGGAGTGATTCCGAATGTAACTAAGACCAAGCTTCGTCGCCGTGAGACAACCGCGAAATGACCTCTTGGTTTTCAACATATGGAACACATTTTGCGTTATCGCTATCATCAAAAAAAAATTCGCCTTCGACTTGTTTTTTTCAAGCCAACGGTACCGTTTGTAAGTAACGTATAGACGAGACGCCTCCAAAAAAGGAACATAGTAGTCCCTGTTGATCTGCGATGGAAAGTGGTCATTGACCGCCTCGATTACCCAATCTATCCTATAACTTTCCTGTAGCACCGCATGCATTGCGATGTCCAGTTCCTCGTATCCGTAAATCAGGTTTTCATCAAATCTTATCTTTTCAAAAAGCTTTGCTGGGAATACCGCAGAATTAATAACTGTGGAAACTATCTTTTCGCCGGGCCTGTAGGTATGGGCCTGGAATCCAAGATAGGTAGGACGATGTGCAACGACGCGCTCGCCGTGAGTCATTTCCGAGCCGGTAACAATCACATGGTCAACATTGATTTTCAGACCCTGAATATGAAAAGCCATGATTGCAAAAAAATTTTCTCCGAGAACGGCGTCGTCGTCGATGAAAAGGAGATGGGTCCCGGTCGCTTCCCTTATGATATTGTTTCGATTTGCACTTAATCCCCTGCGGGGCCCCTCGACAAAAACAATATATGGAAATTCAAGTGCTATCATTTCTTTGGTTACCGCATCCGTACTGTCGTCCGATACGACAACTTGATGGATCGGATAGGTGGAACGCTGAGTAGCAAGCAGTGCCCGCCGCAAATCCTCCGAACGATTCCTAGTGCAAATACAAACTGAAAAAGTTGGGAACGTTGACACTTTCGCACTCATTGTTTTTCTCCTTCGCTCCCTCTCGGCCTTTTACCGTGACGACTTTTCTTGATTTTGAAAAAATATCCGTTCTGCCAAAAAATTTCAACCATGCAATCAACTTTTATCATAAATTTTAAAATTTGAGTTTTTTACCCATTCATTTTATCAAGATTTTTCATCTTCCTGCTATATACACTGTTTTTTACTATTTCCTGAATGCGTGGTTCTGTTCGGTAAGCCCAAACCGCACAGACAAGTACGAATGGCGCGCCAATCGCTGCCGCACTGGCGACCGATGTGACAAGCAGTTCGTTGACAACATAGGAGACGATCAGAATCGTGATCGGAAAAACGCAGAACTTCATAAACTTGATGCCTTGATCGACGGCGTTCGTCAACAAGACTGCATCAATAGCAACTCGCGCAGTCCAGGCCCACGCGGCGCCCAAAAGTCCAAAATGATGAATACTGAACCAAAGAACAGTCAGGAAAGGTATAACCTGCCACAGCTGTAATCTTGCAACGACGCCTGGGCGCGCCTGCGCTTGCAGGTAGGCAACGGGAATGAAAGCAAGACTGTTGAACCAGATGCCCAACAAAAGGATGCATCCGATAGGCCCCGCCTGTATCGCAAACGTCGGATTGATCCAAAAGTGAATGAACGGTCCCATGGCAAATATGCCGAGAACAATTACTGGCGTCAATACGGCCGCCAAAAGCTTTGTTGCCTTTTCAAAAAAGTCAAGCGAAGTCTTGGAATCCTGTGCCGACATACGCGGAAATATCGTTCTCGATATTACCGAAGGAATGATACGAACACGAATAGATAAATTGAATGGAACATTGTATTGGGCAACCGCCACCGCACCGAGAAAACGGCTGATAATGAATCGATCGGCAGCCTCCATGATCGGGAGTATGAAATTCGAAATGCTTATCCATACGCCATAGCTGAATAGTACCTTGACGAGTTTTCGCTTTGGTTTTCCCGTCATGCGAAGGGGAAAGCAAAAAAACGCGGTAATGGCCAATACGATGATGGATATGCACCCCCCGATAATCGAGGCAGGAATGATGACATTTAGACTGGGACCAATTGCATAGGACGCCAGCAAAGGAAAGGTTTGAAAAATAAACATGTTGACCAGCTGCACGGCATTCAATACACCAAATTTTTCTCTTCCCTCCACGGATCCCACCAACACGCCGCTGATAGTGGTAATGGGAACCGATGCTGCGATCCAGGGCATCGACCGCAGCACCTCGTTTCGCAATGCGTCCTGCGCTTGCACAAAATGCTCGATCGCCAGAGCCCCGACGAGGTACAAGACGATTCCGCCAATCAAGCCGGAACACGTATTCAGAATCAGTGCCGTCCAGAAAATCGATTCCCGATCGTCAGCCGTGCCGTGCTTGAGTTTTGCAACCTGATTTGCCGTGGCTCTCGTCAAACCAAAATCGAAAAATCCGAAATAACCTTGCAGCATCCATACGATGCTGAGCACGCCGTAGGCTGCTGCGCCAACATGCGACAAATAGAGGGGAATCGTTACCAAAGATACGAAAATCGGCAGCGTGCTCCCCAGGAAGTTATAAAGACCATTTCGCTTCAAACTACTGGTATCACTCATCGCCACAGACCTCTGGTATTCATTTGTGCCACTTGACTTCCCTGCCGCGTTTTACATCTATGTTCGGATGGTTCATGCAATCGTCGACCATTCGTATATCAAACGTTCGATCCGCGTCACATTCCATTGCCTGTAATCCTTTGCTGTCGACGTCGGCACCGAAAGCACCGCAGCCACACTAAAACACATTATTGATCTTGACCATACGGTTTTCAGATCTTCGAGCGCTCACCCGGTTCAGACAGGAGAAACAGCTTTGTTCGCGTCACGGGCGGCCGCTCTCACAATCCGCCATCGGCGTATGACATCGCGATCTCCGGACATTAAAGAACGGCAAATCTGGAGCAATCCAGGTGCGGTGCTGGTACCCACCAGTTGGTACCACTGCCATATCAAAAGCCGATTCCAGCCAGCGCTCCCGCCAAGCAAGGCGAAAAAAAGATTGAACGTTGCATTGGACAGCGCCAGGGCGCTCTGCGGCCCTCTCGCATCTTCGTCGAAACGCTCTGCGGGATAGTGGTCCACCAAAATGGCGGGATCGTAAACAAGCTTCCGGCCTTCTCCGCGGATTGCAAGACCAAGTGCCAACTCATTGTGGACCTGAGCTCCAGTTCCCTTTAAACGACGATCGAACTTTATCGCACGTAACAGATCGCCTTTATAGCTCATGTTGACACCCTTGAGGACATCGACGACACGTGCCTTTCCCACACCGAGGTGATGATTGCCTATCAAACGGCCAAAAGGAGAAATGATACCTACCTGGGTTTTTGGATCATTTATTACGCCTGCACGAGTATGTACAAGATCTCGCCCTCCTACTCCGACAACCGATGCATCCTGCTGATAGCATTCTTCTATTTTTTGTAGCCAATCTTGGTGCGGTGCGGCGTCATCATCCGTGAAACACACGACGTCGCCTATCGATGCCTCCAGTCCAGCAATCAAGGCTGCCGTCAGGCCTGGCTCAAGGACATCGATTATTTTTATTGGCAATATAAATGAATTCGTCAAGAATTTTGCTATGACATCTCTTGAAAGAAAGTCATCAGGACGACAGACAATCAAAAACTCGTCCGGTAGCCGGAACGATTTTTCCATGGCAGCCAGACAACGAGAGAGATCGTCGGGTCGGCGGTAAGTTGGAATGACCAGGGACATAAATAACGGCTTCCTCGCCGTTTCCGCGCTTAAAGCCACAGATCTTCTACTGTCCAAATCGTTTTCACGGCTCATTCGTGCAAAGTTCCTTACCTTTATTTATTAAATAAAACTCGATGATTGCCGGGGAAGAATCGCTCAAGGTTTCCAGCGATACATCAAAACCTTTGCCCGCGCGTCCTCCTCGACAAAAATAAGGTATTCGCCATCGGGCCGTCTGTACGCGGAGATACCCTGTGTTGTATCCACCCAACCAGAGGCCGCTCCGACTTCCTTGCCCGGCACGATCAATCCGATCTCCCTGCCCGTCGCGCTGTCATAGACATGGACCCTGGCCAGAACCGGCTCTACAGCGAAGATATAGTCGCCCTCCTGATACACACTCATGATCGTCTGTATCGGTTTGGCGGCAACGTTCCACGGAAGGTTGATGTTATAGCGATGCTTCTTCCCGCCGCGAAGCCAACCATCATAGCGTGCCATCACCTTACCCGCCTCTTTCCAGGTTTCCTTTGAATAGGCAGCATCGGTCGTGTAGCCGGCAACATACAGCGTATCCGTGTCCACATCGTATTGGACCCGGTTTACCTGGGTGAAAGGTCGGGGCAAGTCAAATTCCTTCGCCTGCGTCAAATCGTACATCGGGTTCCCATGCGAATCGAGGCCTTGGAATGGTAAATAGCGGATGCGCGATGTCCCCCGCGCCTCCCATATCCCACCATCGCTGTCAACCCACCATCCAGCGCAGGAAGAGACGTCTACCCCATCAGGATCTGCCGTGTATTCGTTCTGCCCGAAGGCGCCGTTTCCATCCGCATCACGCCACAGCCAACCCACATTTTTTGGTTGAAAGCGCGGCCAGTCGCCCGGAATCGTTTGGCGTGAAATCATTCCGGACGGAATCGCTATGGTCCCGTCTCGGGCATCGAAGCGGTATATGCCCAAAGCGTGGGAATACATGTCGGTCGTGAACAGAAACGAATGTCCGTGCAGTTTCCGGATCATCGGTGCAGAGTTCGCTATGCGGTGCAACATGAGGGATTCCGGATACTTGAATCGATCCGTCAAGGTTCCGTCCCAGCGCCACTCCTTGCCCGGGGGTCTAGCGTAGTCCATCTTGAAACGCTGCATATTGGAGTAGATCGTCTCGGGATCGGAACGATCGACATCCGCACCATCGACCCACAGCAATCCATCTACGCTCCAGCGACGCTTGCCATCTGGCGAATAACTCTCCAGGGTCGTCCCCGTCATGGCTGCCGGGCGGAGCCCGGCACCATTCTCGGCCACATAGAGATTGTTCTTTGCGTCCACCCCGATCCCCGATAAGCCATTAAAACGCATCGGACCAGGCATACCACGGGGATCGGCCAAAATTCCGCCTTTCACGCCAATGGTCGACTCGACGATCTTATTACCCGCTCCGGGCGTGAAGACCAGAATCTGTTGACTCACACCGCTATCGGCAATCAATACCCTATCATTGCTATCAACGACAATCGCGCTAGGATTGGCGCCGCTCGGGAGGATAAGGGACTGCATGTGCCTACCGGTGCCATCGTAACGATCAACCGATTTTCCTCCATTGATCCCAGTTTCATGGATCGCCCATATCGAATGCCCGTCCGCCGCTAGTGCCAAGCCCTGTGGGTGAGGCAACGGCCACTCACGCTTTTTTTGCATCGTTTCGGCGTCATACACCTCGATCCGATTCCGTAGATAATTTGAAACGAAAAGCTCTTGGTTGTTCGCAGTCAAACCCGTGACGTAGGGCCTTTCCACGTCGACGGTTTCAGGCGCGTCCGCGACCTCATTGATGGCGAGGAAACTCCGTGACACCTTTGAACCAAAATTCCCCCTTCCTCCCTGAAAGCTCTGTCCGCTTTCCACGTCGTCCATCGCGCGCCGCGTTACGCCATACCAGACCTTGCCCTTGTCCGGCCAATTATCGAGAAGCTTGAGATGGCCGCCTTCGTTTCCTACGCGCACTGCAGCGTAGAGATAACGTGCATTGCCCGTGATGGCATCGCCACCTTCATTCCCCCAGCCATGGGTATGCCCGGCATTACCTAGCGCCACGCCATCTTTGAAAATACTGATCTCGGCGCCTGATTCATCCCAAGGGGCGTTGGAGTAAACTGTGCCGTCCGGTTTGACATAGATTGCGCGGACGTCACAGGGTACCCAATGACCATCACCATAACCGTAGGTGTTACCTATCCAGGACGTGGTATATGTCAGAGTCGCGGCGGCGCTCGCACCCGATAGTGAACCGATCATGCCAAGCATGAGCAACGCCTTACCCAGACGTCGCAGGTTTTTTGCCCGTCCTCCAGCATGTCTGTTTCGTGTCATCTCTATGCTTTTCATACCAATTCGTCTCAAAAACATTGCTTGGGGTCAAAGCCTGTGCGTCAATCGACCATAAGCCGAAACAGGTCCTGCCTCGATACAGGGCGTTAGTAACGCCTCAAAAAAGGGCAGGCCGTGACCCATTACCAACGTGACACCATCCAGCCACCAACTTCCGATGAACAATCCGATCAAAGTCAACGTTCACCTGTTCTACGGGGCCGACCCGCGTAAGTATCGACAGGGAGAAAACGCTGGTTGCCTATACGGCTACCATTTTGCAGAGTCGGAGCGGTATCACCTGACCTACTCGCACGACGCCGAGGAAGGCAAGCTCCGGCAGGTGTTCCGCCGGGCGCTAAAGGCAGCCGTAGGCTTTGATTTTCTGCATGCTTGGCATAACAGGAAAG
The DNA here is from genome assembly GCF_026624755.1 of Robbsia betulipollinis. NCBI lineage: Bacteria > Pseudomonadati > Pseudomonadota > Betaproteobacteria > Burkholderiales > Burkholderiaceae > Robbsia > Robbsia betulipollinis. Next base: position 51,888 of record NZ_JAPMXC010000012.1, on the reverse strand, counting down.
ACATTCTGCATGCCGATGTCGTTTGGACCCATACCGAATTTGAATTCCTGGCGATCTCGCTTCTGTTCCGTTTGACGGGTACGGGACGCCGACCTCTACTGCTGGGGCAAAGCGTATGGTTGTTCGACAGGTGGGCCCGCTTCAGCGGTCTGCGCAAGGCGTTCTATCGAATGCTGATGCCTCGGGTTGATATGCTCACCACACATTCTCCGGTGAACCAAAAATTGTGTTCAGACTACCTGGGACGGCCTGCGCACCTTGTATTCTACGGTATCAGCACACAGGACTTCCCCATTCAAAATCTTGCGACCTGGCAACCGCATACGCCCCTGCGCATTGCCGCGATCGGGAACGATCGCGACCGGGACTGGGATACGCTCGTTGCGGCGTTTGATGGCGATGCTCGATTTTCGGTCAGACTTGCCACGCGCCGCAAGGTAAAGTCTTCGCCTAAATCAGACAATGTCAGCATCGGCCCTGTGTATGGCATGGAAGCCCAGCGCGAGCTTTATGCCTGGGCCGACATCATCGTCGTGCCGCTGCATGAAAACAAGCATGTGTCAGGCATCACCGTCATATTCGAAGGCGTGACAGGTGGTAAGCCCGTCGTTGCCACTCGCGTCGGTGGGCTGGAGACTTACTTTTCTCCGGACGAAATCACCTACGTTCCTCCAGGCGACGCCGAAGCGCTACGCAATGCGGTCGCCGACTTGACGAACGACCCCGCCGCTACCTTGCAAAAAACCCTGCGCGCCACGCAACGGCTGATACACAGTGCCTACACTACTGAAAATTTCGCGAGACAACACGTGATCCTTACCGAACAACTGCTTCTCGAGCGTGGGCCTAACGAAAATGGCGCATCTTCCGGAGCCAGCCGATGAAAATCGCATTCGTCCATGACTGGCTTGTGACATACGCCGGCGCCGAAAAGGTCCTGGAGCAGATGGTGGAATGCTTCCCCGACGCGGATCTGTTCTCCGTGGTCGACTTTTTGGACGAGCGCCGCTTTCTAAAAGGCAAACGTGCTACAACCAGCTTCATTCAGCGCTTGCCTTTTGCCCGAAAGAAATATCGCGCTTATCTTCCCCTGATGCCGTTCGCGATCGAACAGCTCGATTTGTCGCAATATGACGTGGTGGTCTCCAGTAGTCACGCCGTCGCCAAAGGCGTCTTGACCGGTCCCGACCAGGTGCATATCAGCTACGTCCATTCGCCGATCCGCTACGCATGGGATCTGCAACACCAGTATCTCGTCCAGTCGAAACTGACGCATGGCCTGAAATCCTGGGTGGCTCGCCTGACTTTGCATTACATCCGGATGTGGGACAGCCGCACGGCGGCTGGCGTCGATTACTTCCTGTGTAATTCGAACTTCATACGACGCCGCATCATCAAGACTTATCGCCGCGACGCACAGGTGCTCTACCCTCCGGTAGATCTCGCGGCTTTCAACGTAAGGGAAACCAAGGAAGATTTCTATCTGACGGCATCTCGCATGGTGCCATACAAAAAAATCGACCTCATCGCAGAGTCCTTCGCTCGCATGCCCGATCGCAGGCTCGTCATCATCGGTGACGGCCCGGAGATGGAGCGGGTTCGCGCCAAGGCGGGAAAGAACGTGTCCATCCTCGGCTATCAATCCTTCGAGGTTCTCAAGGATCACATGCAACGCGCGAAAGCGTTCGTGTTTGCGGCGGAAGAAGATTTCGGCATCACGCCTGTGGAAGCGCAAGCTTGCGGGACCCCAGTGATCGCCTTTGGCAAAGGAGGCGCAGTCGAGACTGTCCGTGACATTCACTCGCCTCAGCCCACTGGCGTCCTCTTCGCCACGCAAACAGTCGATGCGATCGTACAGGCGGTGGAAACTTTCGAAAGCCATGCGTCCCTGTTCACACCGGAAAACTGCCGGTTGAACGCGGAACGATTCAGCACGAGCCTGTTCAAGGAGGCCTTCACTGCTTACGTAGAAAACGCCGCCACTGAACTGAATATCAACATCAACGGCGGCACGTCAACGGCCAGCGCTTCCGCAACGTCCATCTAGGCATGCCTGCAGGTCTCGATCTACCTTACATCGATGACCTGCTGATATACATCGGCCGTTTTTCTCGCAATAACCGGCAAGTCAAAGTTTTTCAAGGCGTAAGCATGACACTCTTCCGCATTTGGCAATTTGATCGTGCCGGCGAAAAATTCACCAAGGCGATCGGCAATCGCCTCGGACCCCGTGTTGGGAAGAATGAGATTTTCCGACAGTTGCGTTACGACTTCCGGCAAACCTCCCACCGGCGTGACCAACACGGGAGTTCCCGCGGATAAGGACTCGATCGTGATCAGGCCGAAACCTTCCAATGCGACGGTTGGAACAACGCTGATATCCGCGGCCCTGTAAAGTTCGGGCAACATTTCATCCGACACGTACCCAAGCAGACGAACCGATTCCGTCAGCCCCGCCGCCGCCGCGCGTGCCTGTAGCTCTGCTGTCAATGGCCCGCGCCCGGCGATGACCAGCACGACATCGGGCCACCTTCGTTTGAGTAGGGCAACGGCGTCGATCAACTCCTCCAGCCCCATCCGTCGTACCAGGCGACGAACTGCAAACACGATGGGACGATCCAGCGGGAGGTTCAACGATTCACGCGCCTCTCGGCGGCTTTTCGAGATGTCGAAATGCGGTACGTCGACACAACCGGGAACGATCGCGATCTTCGCCGGGTCGACGTCGTACATATTCGTTAGCACGTCTCGAAAAGCACGGGACAATACGATCAGCTTGTCGGCGCGGTGATACACCGCCTTTTCAACTCGGCGCTTGATGACCGTGTTCATCCCGCTGGCCTTCTCGACTCCGCTTTCATCTGCCCATGGCCCATGGAAGTGCATGACCAGCGGGAAACCCTTCAGCAGGTCCAGTCCACCCACGACATACAAGGCAAAGTGCGCCGCAACGATATCCGGGCGATGATTGCGCAATTCGTCGCCAAGCGCACCGCGGCTCGCCCACACACGCGATAGCAAAGAGTCGTCAGCCCGAGCGAAACTATGAATTTTTCCGGCGGTGTCGTTCGAAGCCTGTTCTCCCCCGGCGATAAGTCCGCGCACGTCCACGCCGGCCCCAGGTAGGGATTGCGCTAACGAGTGGTACACGCGGTCAAGCCCACCCGCGCGCTCCGGGAACCAGTGCATACCGATCTGCAGCGCCTTCATGAAAATCCTTTGTAGCAAGCCACGTTAAGTTTTAGCGGCTTTTTCCGAGACGCTTCCAGGCGAATGACGCCCCAATGCAGCGTCACCGCGCATAAGCCGATCATAAAGATCGACGTACTGTTCACCCATCAATTCCCAGGTGTAATTCAGCGCTTCGGCTTTGGCCGCGTGGTGCATCCAATTGCGTTTTTTCGGATCGCCCTCGATATCCGTTATTGCCTGAGCCAGCCCGGTGACGTCATCGGGATTCTCCAGAACGACACCGCATTTCCTGACAAGCGCGGCGGCTCCGACCTTGGACGAGGTCACAACCGGCAAACCGGCCGCCATTGCCTCCAGTACCACCAACGCAAATGGATCGTAACGCGATGGGAAGACCAAACAATCGACCGAAGCCATCAGCGTTCGCATATCGTTCACGTGCCCCAGGAAATGCACGCGCTTGCCCAGGCCCAGCGACTCAACCATCGCCGGATACGGGCTCCCTTTGGTCGTTCCACCGACCACGAGTTCGACGCGATCATTCACCTGAACCAAAGCCTGCAAGACGGTCTCGAGATTTTTCCGTGTGATCCGCAAATCTCCCACGAAAAGACAAAGAAACTTCTTCTTCGGCAAATTGAAAGCAATGCGGTTCGGCAAAGCGTTGGCAAAACCTGCAATATCCGAGCCGTTATAAATTACTTCAATGTCGGTCTTTACCCCTGCATCGCGCAGCTCTGTAGAGACGCGATCCGAAACCGCAACGATCACACGGCTGTTCGCAAAAGCCCTTTTTTCGAGAATCGCATTCAACCTAGTAAAACAAGTTTGGTAAGCAGAATAAAGCCCTTTGAAAAAGGAAAATGGATAATATCCACTATTTAACCAGCCATTATGAACAAAATGAACGGCATTGACGTCGGAACGGGACCAGGTTATGAACCCATTAACCTGCACGATATCGAACTCTTTTCTATGCCGGCGAAGCCAAACAGCACTCTTTATCGCAAAGACTTGGTATGCCAACAATTTGGTCGGCAATTTTCCCAATGAAATCTTTACCCACGTAATTTCAGGCATCTCGAGCAACTGCGGAGTGACAAAAGTCGCAAGCAATGTTATATGCCAGCCGCGCCGCAACGCGGCGCGCACGACTTCGTAGTTGACGCCACTTTGCCCATCGTTCTCCCGGACGCCATGCGTCACCAATACCATTTTCATGGAAGCACCTGACTGTTGTCGATCCGGTTCTTTTCCAGAATTGAATTCTGGTATTTCGTGTATCGAAGCGCCATAATCGGCAAAACCATACCCATCAGTGCGAGCTGCCCGGGAGAAGAAATCAGTTGATTAAAAAATATAAGTTCAGAGATGATTGCAATCGCTATGCTGAACCAGGCAATCACAAATCTATCCGACCTCTGTCGTATCGCAGACATGGCACCTCTTATCATCAGCCAGCTTATGCCAAAGACATAAAGAAGCGTGCCAGGCCATCCCAAAACGAACGGGATTTCCATTAACCCACTATCGAAGTTCACATGATCCTGGGCGTTGGCATCGTCCGACAATTTACCTCCAGTGCCTGTCGCCCCGAGACCGGCCCCTGCCACGTTGGTTAATGCCGTATCCAAGAACGTTTGATAAAAGCTCGATCGCTCGGAAAAACTTGTATCGTTCTGCAAGTCAGTAAGCGTGTCAACACGCTTTTGGAAATTTTCGGAGATATTACTTGACATAAAAACCGGGATCGTAGCAGCGACTACTATCAAGGCGCCTATTACGACGCGAATACGGGTTTTGTTGTCGAAGAACAGCATTTGGTACAGCATGGCGACAATGAGCGCTCCCCAGGCGGAGCGGACGAACGACAGCCCGAGCGCGACAATGCCCAGGAGCGCTGTGAACACGCGCCCGCGGTTACCTTCGGCAACGGTGGCGCTTAGAACCCCCGCCAGAATGATCGTGGCAAACGGCCCCACCGAATTCAACGGCCCAAATGCCCGAACCGCGAAAGGTAGGGGCTGTCCCATGGACGAGGTCATGCCTGACCCAATCAACCATAAAGCATCCCAAGGTGGCATGAATACGTACTGGATGATGGCGTAACCGGCACAGGCTGCAATACCTATTGTGAACGTACGCATCACACACCGTCGATATTCAGGATACTGTCGCCATGAAACGGCGAGGTAGAATCCCACCATCACGGGGGTTACCCAGCTTGATAAGCCAAAAGTCGCGGCAGCAAAACCTACATTTAAAATTCCAACGATGTATCCATATGCCAATGCCACCAGAATCAACAGCATCGGCAAACCAGGGCGGGTCCCCAGATAGCGTATACGTCGCAACATGGTAAATGCCAGCGGCGCAGATACCAGGAGTGGCGCGGTCATGATCAAACTGACTTCTGTGAATCCACCCTGCACGAAATCGGAGAATCGCCGCACTTCCGGCGTCCAGAAGAAAATCCACCAGATGTAGCCGATGAACTGGACGGGATACTTGATATAGAAATAAATGGCGATGACAAAAGTCATCGCCGGGTATGCTAGCTGCAGCAGGGAAGACTGATGCGCCAACAGAAGCAGGAACGTGACGACGACCAGCCCGATGATGGGCCACCAAAATCCCTTGGCATCCGGTTTTCGTGCGTCGACGGAGAAATGCGTGATCTGAGGCGTCATGGTTGAGCGAAGCGGTAATTGCCATTGGCCGGCGGTTGACTTGCCAACTGGGGCATGACGTCGGCGACTGTTTCTGCTGATAAGGTCAAGCTGAAAACTTTTTTGCCCACCTCATTTTTGGCGGTTCCGAGGAAGTCAACTGCATACGGTGTAGCAGTTGACTTCCTCCGCCCGATACCGATTCGAATACCTCGCTGTCGACGTCCCATTTCCATCTGCTTTCCATGCCCTATGCCAAAATACCTTGGAACTGCCACCACACTGCCTCAGCAGATCGGAAACAGGAAGTCAGTTCTTCTCCGATTCATAGCTATACACATAGTTATGTCCGCCACCCGTGAATTTCCCATGCTTCGCCTTACGCATCGGCATGGCATTGAAGATACCGCCAACAATGCGCGTTCCCGACTGCGAAATCTTCCGGATTGCCAGCGCAATCTCACGCTCGGAGTGAATCCCTGAACGCAGCACCAGGAAGGAGCTCCCCGCGATGCTGCCGATGATGGTCGCATCGGTCACCGCCAGGACGGGCGGCGTATCGATGATCACCATGTCATAGTCGCGCCCCAGGCTTTCGAACAATCCGCGAGTTTCCGGCAGTTCGAGCAGCTCCGCCGGATTTTCCGGAATCGCTCCCGTCCAGATCGTATGCAGTCCAGGCACATCGGTCTGATTGATCACCTGCGACGGCAACAGCGTGCGTTGCAGCATTTCCGAAAGACCCGGTGCCCGCGTGATCCCGAAATACTCGTTGAGATGCCCACGGCGCATATCGCCATCGATCAACAACACCCGCTTGCCGGCTTCCGCCAACAGCGTGGCAAGGTTGACGGAAATGAAGCTCTTGCCGGTCCCCGGCACGGGGCCTGACATCGACAGGATGTTGTTCCGCGCGTCGCTGACCGCAAACTGCAAGGATGTACGGAAGCTGCGCAACGCTTCGACCGAAGGGTCCTTCGGGAAGGACTTTGCCAGAATTTCACGACGGCCGTGCCTGTCGCGACGGTACGAACTATCCCAGCGCACCTGTGCGGCATTCAGCGAAATCGCACCCAGTATCGGCAAACCCAGGTGGTTTTCGATTACGTCCGGATCTTCGATACCGAGCGTCAATTGGCGACGCGCGAACACGAACAGCGATCCGAGAATCAGCCCCAGGAAAACCGAGGCGATCATGATCAGGCTCTTCTTCGGCTTGATCGGTTCGGCGGGACGCAATGCACGATCCAGAATCCGTACGTTGCCCACCGTGCCGGCGCGGGTCAGCGACAGTTCCTGCACTTTGTTCAGCAGCAACTCATAAATGTCCTGCGACACTTTGGCATCGCGCTGCAGACTCAATGCATTGGCTTCATTGACGGGCATGCCGCGGAAACGTGCATCGAATGAACTCTTCGATGCCGCTATTTGACCGATCTGACGCTGAATCGCCTGGACCATCGGATGATCGGGCGTGAACTTCTGCAGCAATTCGGTTTCCTGCAGCCGCAGCGCCGTGAGCTGGCGCTCGTATTCGATCGAGCCCTGCAGATAGATGCCGGCTTCCGTCGACGGCTGGAAACTGCCGGACTTCTGCTGATAGGCGCTCAGACGTGCTTCGGCGCTTTCGAGCTGGCCTTTCAAACGCGGCAGCTCGCCATTCAGGAAGGTAAGCATCCGGCTGGCTTCCTCCTGCTTCATTTCCAGATGCTGGCTAAGGTAGGAGTCGGCCACTGCGTTGGTCAGCTCGGCGGTACGCGCGGGATCGGTGCCATTCATCGATACCGCGATGATTCCGGTCTGCTTGCCCTGCTCGCCAACCTTCACACTTGAGCCAAAGCCCTGGATGGCATCCAACTGATTCCAGCGAACCACGTTGAAACGCGTACCGGCATTTGCGACCAAACGATTCACCGTGATCTGCACGCCACCGCTCTGCGCCGGTTGCCCGACAATACCCTCCACCAGACGACGACCTTCCGGGTCCTGCAACGCATAGCGGCCATCACCTAGGGCCACCAGTGTTAGCTTTTGGCTTTCAAGCGCCTGCGGCACCACGATACTCGAGATATCCGCGATCTCGCCACCCCAGGCATAGCTGTTCATGCCCAGCCAGGGCCGGGAAAGCTGTCCCGGACGCGCGAAATGCGCGGCGATCGACCCCAGAATCGGAAACCGTTGCGGGCTGATCGAAAACGCCATCTTGTACTGGTCGACCACCGGTCCGAGGACGTCGCGGCTCTGGATGACTTCGATTTCCGACGCGGTGGGCAGCGTACCGGAGAACGAACTCAGAGCGGTCGAGGACGCCAGGGGCGACGAGTTGGAGTCCGGCTGCTCGACCTGGATGAGGGCGTTCGCCGAATAGATCGGCGTCGCGATCGTCACATAGGCGAGCGCCGCCAGCACCACGGCCGCGGCGATGCCGAGCACCCACCAGATCTTGTCGAAGAGCAGCCGGATCAGGTCGCCCAATACCAGGCCATCGTCTTCGCTGCCCGCGGCCGCTTGTGTACGTATATTAGCTGGGGTGTTCAAATTCTTTCTACCAGTCGATCAGGGAAGTCGCCCGCCCCTCGCCGAGGGACAGGGTTCATTGGCTCGTTATTACCGGGTGAGCTCGCGTGCGTAGAACAGGTTCGACAGAGTAGGCGTGATCAAGTTAAGCGCACGGTTGAAACGCACTCCCTTCGACGTACCCACATAAATCACATCCAGCTTGTCCATCTGGAACTGCGAAGCCAACACCATGGAACTCGGTTGCGTCATGTCCAGCTGGAAAATCTGCGGCTCCGTCGGGTTGTCCTTCGCCCCCCGGAACACGAAGACTTCCCGGACATTGGCTGCCAGATTGTCGATCCCGCTCGCACCGGTGAGCGCATCCGCGAGCGTCAGGCGGCCCTTGTTCATGTACAGCGTGGTGGGCTTGAGAACTTCACCCAGCACGAACACGCGGCTGTCGATCTGGTCCGGCACGTTGACGATGTCGCCGCCCTGCAGCAACACATCCTGGGCGGCATCGCCGTGGTCCAGCAGCGCGTAGGTGTCGATCACGGACAACTTGCCCTTGCGCGTCAGGCGCACCCGCTGCAGATCGCCCGTTGCCGTCGCGCCGCCCGCACGCGCGATCGCGTCCGACACCGTCATCGGCCGGTCGGTGATCGACAGGGCGCCAGGGGTCTTCACCTCGCCCGTCAACTGCACCTGCTGGCTGCGGTACGCCAGCACGCGCACGGTAACCTGCGGCTTCACGATGTACTTGCTCAAGGCCCGGGTCAGCCGCAGACGGATCTCGTCCATCGAAGCACCCGCGACGTGGACGAGTCCGGCATACGGAAAGAACACGGTTCCTTCCGGACTCACCGTATAGCCGATCGGATCGTTCTGACTCGCGCCTGAACCGCCACCACTGGTCTGCGAATACGGCAGGGACATCGACGAACCGCCCGACGGGCTGCCCAGCGTCGAATCCAGCGTCGAGCCACCCGTACCCGACAGCTCCGGATGGTCCCACACGGTGATGCCGAGAATGTCCTGGGCCTGCACGTGATAGCGGAACGCCGCAGGATCGCCGACCGGCACGTTCAGATTCGCATCCCGGGCACGCAATTTCTGCTGCGCCGCCAGGTTCTGCCGGAGGATGGTCTCAGGGGTGATGCGCGTCACCAGATACGTGTTGTCATCGGTGGTGACGACATTGCTCTGCTGCATGTTGGATGTATCCAACGCATTGCCCGGCACCCACGAGCATCCCGCAAGAACGGACGCGCCCAACAGGGAAAAAAGAACCGCACGACTTAACATATTTTTTTAATCCAGTTTGCGACCGAACGCTCGACGAGTTCCGCACTGCCCTGATAAACCGATTCACTTTGCCGGTAGGGGTCGGCGATTTCCACGTCGTCCCATTTCCCGAGGAGATGAACCTTTCCCTTTGACGATGAATCCATCGTCTCCACGCCTCTGATCTGGTGCTGTTCCATCACCAGAACCAGTTGGGCCGCACGAATCATGTCGATCGTGAGCCGCCGCGAACGATGGGCACTCAGGTCGATGCCGCGTCGTGCCAGCATGTCGCTTACTACCTTGTCCGCCTTGTTGCCATCGGCCCCGGCCAATCCGGCCGAATGCACGAAGATGCCCGCTTCCTTGACCGCCGGTTGCGCCACCAGCAATGCCTCGGCCATGGGGCTGCGGCAGATGTTGGCGTGACAGACGATCAATACATTTTTAAACATGAGCCTTCATCGATTATCCAGGCCGGCTGGGCGTCACGAACGGCCGACCGATGGCCTCGTAGTGAAAGCCCGCCGCCGCCAACGCTTCCGGCTCATACAAATTACGTCCATCGAAAATCGCGGACGACGTGAGTTGCCTGTACAGCTTGCCGAAATCGGGACTTTTGAATTCCTTCCATTCGGTGACCACGATCAACGCATGCGCGTCGGCGCTGGCTTCGTATTGCGTGTCGACGAACTGCAGGCGGCCCAGTGCGTCTTCCTCGCCCTTCAGATCCATCGCAAAAACCCGTCTGGCTTCTTCCTGCGACACGGGGTCGTACGCCCGGATGGTCGCGCCCCGCTTCAACAGCGCGGCGATCAGCGGCCGGCTGGGCGCAGCACGCATGTCGTCCGTGTTCGGCTTGAACGCCAACCCCCAGACTGCAAACACCTTGCCGCGCAGATTCTCGCCGTAAAACTTCGTGATCTTGTCGACCAGCACGCTTTTCTGTGCATCGTTGACCGCTTCCACCGCGTTCAGGATCTTCAGGTCATGGCCGTTGTCGGCCGCGGTCCTGATCAGCGCCTGTACGTCTTTCGGAAAGCAGGAACCGCCATACCCGGTTCCGGCGTACAGGAAGCTATAACCGATCCTAGGGTCAGATCCTATACCACGACGCACCGCTTCTATGTCTGCGCCCACACGGTCGGCGAGATTTGCCATCTCATTCATGAAAGAAATTCGCGTCGCCAGCATCGCGTTCGCCGCGTACTTCGTGAATTCCGCCGAGCGCACGTCCATGTAGCGGGTGCGTTCGTGGTTGCGGTTGAACGGCGCGTACAGGCGGCGCATCAGCGCCTGCGCGCGTTCGCCCGCTTCATCTTCGTCGCAGCCCAGGACGATGCGGTCCGGCCGCATGAAATCGTCGACGGCCGCGCCTTCCTTCAGAAATTCAGGATTGGAAACGACGGAAAACCCATGGTCCAGTTTTCGCTCGGCCAGTGCGGCATTGACAACATCCGCAACATGCGCGGCGGTGCCCACCGGCACCGTGGATTTGTCCACGATGACCTTGAAGCCCTGCATATGCGCGCCGATGTTCTTCGCCGCCGCCAGCACGTACTGCAGATCCGCCGAGCCGTCCTCGTCTGGCGGCGTCCCCACCGCGATGAACTGGATGTCGCCATGGGCCACGCTGGCCGCCACGTCGGTCGAGAATTGCAGCCGGCCCGCTTCGCGATTGCGCGCGATGATTTCCTTCAGGCCGGGTTCATGGATCGGCACGCCACCATCATTGAGGATCTTGATCTTGCGTGGGTCCACATCCAGACAGAAAACGTCGTTGCCGATTTCCGCGAGGCATGCGCCCGTCACGAGACCTACGTAACCGGTGCCAATAATGGTGATTTTCATGTATCGGTTCTATCTCATTGCTAGTGGTGGTGAGCGATGCGCGCGCGAGTCCGAAAAAGCCGGGCCCCGCGTACGGGCTTCATGCCAATTGCCGAGAGTTGCGGCCACCCACGTCGAAAATCCGACGTCAGTAGGCGTTGCGTCCGATAAAACCCTTGAAGACCGTCAAGACGACGATCCGCATGTCGAACCAGAAACTCCAGTGCTGGATATAGTACAGATCGAATTTGACGCGTGCCTCCATCTTCTCGACCCGATCCGTCTCGCCCCGGAAACCGTTTACCTGAGCCCACCCCGTGATGCCGGGCTTGATCCTATAACGGTACATATACCCCTCAACTTGATCTTTATATAGATCATCGTGCGCAATGGCGTGCGGACGGGGTCCGACAACTGACATTTCGCCCCGCAGCACGTTGATGAACTGCGGCAATTCGTCCAGACTCGTGCGGCGCAAAAAGGCGCCGACGGCGGTGATCCGAGGGTCTGCCTTGCGTGCCTGCGTGATGACACCGCTTGCCTCGGCATGCACCTTCATGGAACGAAACTTATATATCTCGAATTCGCGACCGTCAATACCTTTGCGGCGCTGCTTGAAGAACACCGGCCCCGACGAAGAGAATTTCACTGCCGCGGCGATCGACAGGAAAAGGGGCAAAAGCATCAGGATCACCAGCAGTGCGAACGCCCGGTCGAAGACCAATTTCGGCAACACCTGGATGTCCGGCGACTCGGCCGCCGTCAGGTTGATGGCCGGCAAACCCAGCAGATCGACGATGGTGTGGTTGAACAAACTCAGGCTGCGCACATCGGGAATGAAACGGATGTTGACGAAGTCGTTCCGGAATTCACGCATGTACCGCATGATATTGCGTTCCTCCGACAGGGGCAACGCCAGCCATATCTCGTGCACGCGTCGCTGCCGCACCATTCTTACCAGATCCGCGAAATTGGAAAGTACCGGCACGCCGGAAATCTGGGTTGGCGGCGGCAGGCCGCCCACGCCGTCGCGCACCGCGTCTTCCTCCAGTACGCACACCGCACGAAAGCCCGCCTGGGGCGCCGTGCGGATCCGCGACAAAAGCGCACGGCAATATCCCCCCGAGCCGACGATCACGACGGCTCGCTGATTGCGGCCGCTACGACGAATACGGCGTAACACTCCGTAAAAAAACGATTTCGACAATACCAGCCAGATCGCCGACAACAGCCACCATGCGCCCACCCATCCGCGCGAAACGTCCTGCGTGCCCTCCAGACCGAAAACAACGGCCACGCCGAGCACGAGCAGCAACAGCCAGGCGAACACGACCCGGCCCATCAGTTCTCCGATGGGCTTGCCGCGCCACGACTGGTAGATACCGAAGGTGGGGAACAGCAGCAATACGCCGGCGCAGGCGAAGATCAACAGGAAAATATCCGTATGCGACCAGATCATTCCGTGCTGCACGCCGAAGGTGGTCCAGATCAGGTGCGTTGCCACGCCGCCGAGGGCAATGGCGAGGATGTCAATCAGGCGCGCAGTCAGTCCGAGCATCTTTCAGTGCCCTCCCATTGAAATCGTACTGCTGGCGAACCGTGCATCGCGCCGCGCGCGCGAACGCGAACGGAGTCGCCGGAGTGAGGAAAGCTCGCCGTCATCGCTTGTCGGCATCCACGTTGGCATCCGCGCCCGGTTGGTACCAGAGGCTTTTCGGACTGCGGTCATCGGTCAGGTCGTACAGCGGGAACTGGCGCTGAAGCTTGGCGCCACCGTCACGCGTGAGCGGCTGCCAGGCGAGATTCGCCAGGCCGCCGATCGAACGGCCCATGATGGCATCAAACGGGATCTGGACATAAATACCCTTGTCGAAACTGCCTTCGCCGAACGTGGCCGACGAAACGTTCGTCTTGGTGGCGTAGGCGCCGATCGACACGCCGTTCTGGAATTGCCGCGATACATCGAGCGTGGCGCCCCGGTCTTTCGCCAGATACTGGCCGCCGCTCAGCTTGACGAGTACGTTGTTCCAGCCAGTATCCCAATAAACGGTCAGATGGCCGGTGAAGGTCCGGTAATTACGCAAATCGAAATCTTCGTTGAAAGCGCGCTGCCATACCTGGTTCACGTCCACGCCCACGGCCAGTGGACTGTTCGACGGGCGATACAGCCATTCCGCACCCACGCCCGAGAACATCGGCTCGAGCAGGCCGCCGTAGACGCTGTAGTACTGGTCGGTACCCAGTTTGCCGACATGCGTGGCCTGCAGGTAGGGAATCGTGAAGCGCGACGTGGTCATATACTCGCGCAGGTACGTGCGCACCCGCGGCAGATTGCTGTCCGCGGTATAGGTGAAGTGGCTGTAGTTGTCGAGGAGGCGGTAGCTCAGCTCACCCGCGATCCAGGTATCCTGCCGCAGACGCAGCGCCATGTTGGCGGTCGCCGATACGGCGTACAGCACGAAGCCGTTCGGGCCGCCGAGCGTCTGCGAATACCCGGGGCCGATCGAATAGAAAAACCGCTCAAAGGGTTTGTCGTACAGCTTCGGTTCCGCTTCGAGTTGCGCGCGCGACGGCGGCGCGCCCGCGATGACCGTGGTTTGACGGTCGGTGACCGGAATCGCCTGCGTCTTGCTGGCCACCCAGGGGGTACGCAGGATCGTGTAGGCGCGCATGGTCTGCCCCTGCACGACCGTGACCACCCGGAAGGTGTCGATGTCGGCCGGCGCGTCGCGATGCAGGACCGTGGCGATGCGATCGAGCAGGTCCTTGCGGTAGAACGCGTCGGGACTGTCGAACGACACCGTCAGGATATGGCCGTGGCGGCCGATGTCCAGCACCGTCCAATGGGTCTGCGCCTTCAGGTCGGCGACGGTCTTGCTCCAGTCCGGCGACGGCGCGTCGGGCGCCGGACGCGGCACGGCGAGCGGCAGGCGCGCGGGATCGCTGACCTTCTGCGTGCCCAGCCGGGACAGGTCGCCATGCAGCGTCACGCCCAGCATCGCCCGGTTGCCGCGCTCGAAGCCGGCGCTGAAATCGAGATTCTTGTTGAACCGGTACACGACGCCCAGATTGATGGGCAGTTTCGCATGCGCGTCGTAATCGAACGGCTCGTGCTTGTAATCGTTGCCGTCGTATTCGAGCTTGAAGACCAGCGGTACGTTCGACAACTGATACTGCACGCCGCCGAAGACCGACATCGGTCCGCGGAAGTACGACTTGCCCGTGCCGCCCGCCTCATCCGAGCCGTTGCCCGAAGGCCGCGTGCGGAACTTGTCGCTGAAGATCTGCAAGGGGTTGCCGATGTTGCCGCGCTCCCCGACGTACCCCCAGCCCAGACCCAGCGACCAGTCGAATCCACCGGTGCGCTTGCTCGCGACCAGGTACTCGCCGGAGAAAAGACCCGTTCCACCGATGTCGACCATGCCCAGCGCGAACTGCGGCACGTAGGCGGACTCCTGCAGCAGGCGCACTTTCAGGTCGATGCTCTTGTCCTTGTAGCTCTGGCTGCCGCTCAACGAGGCCGGGCCGTAGGCCTGGTTGCTGATATCGGTATAGCGGAAACCGAACTCGAACCAGTCGAGCGGATGCAGCATGACGTTGACGCGCGTATACGGGTTCACGTTCGTCATGCTGATCGACGCCTCGCCGGCCGTGCCCATGCGTGCGGACGGCGTTTGCAGCAGACCTTCGTTGCCCCAATCGTTGGTCGTAATGGCCAGATCCTGGGCGCGGCGCGTGGCCAGCGGCGCGGCGGCCGCCAACGCAGGCGGGGCCACGTTCGGCGCGCTCGCGACCGAATCGTTTGTCTCCAGCCCGGAAGGGGCCTGGGTCGCGAAGAATTCTCCGATGCGATCCGACACGCGCTCCGGCCAGCCACTGTTGCGGGCCGGCGCCCAGATCCAGGCGCCGGGCGCGACCGCCGTCTGCGCCTGGCGATTCCACGCGCCCGTCCTGAACTTGTCCAGCGTCCCGTCGGGCTGGGCCACCCATGCCAGATCCGCCTTCACGCCCGGATTACACGCGCTGACGTAATAGGCGGCTTCGGCTTCCGGCCGATAGGGCACCCGGCACAGGCGTCCGTCTTCCTGAATGACCGTGACCGTCTCGGGCCGCACGGGGATATGGATCGTGTCGCCGGCAGCCAGTACCGGGTCGAGCGACGGATTCGCCTGCAGCCAGGCGCCGTCGCCGCTCTTGACCGGCAGACGTCCGGTGGGTTGCCGCGACGCGATCAGCTGATATAGACCCTCGCGACTGGCGGGCGCGATTGCGGGCCGCGCCGGACGATAACGGATCTGCGTCAGCAACGAGCGCCAGCTTGCTTCCTGCAACGACCGGTCCAGGGGACGCGACCACATCAGGGCGTGCGAATACAGCGGCGCTTTGGCAGCGCTCGACGCTTGTTCGACATGATGGCTCACGAGCCAGTCGCCCAACGAGGTGGACTGCTCGACGGTCGCCGAAACCTGCGACCATGCCTCGACGGGAATGCCACACAACAGCAAACACGAAAACAGATAACCCGCGCCTTGACCACGCGCCCCCCGATTTTGCATCGACCGCGCCTTTTTATGTTCGATTGGGCCAGCGCTGCCACGAAAAGCAGAAGCTTTCCGCCAAGCATTGCTCACCGTAAATGACCTCTGTGCGACTGCCGTCGAAACGCACCGCATAGCGCGATGTCGGCAATGCGTAAGGACCGGCTGATACCTCTGTGAACCAATGCAGATCGCCCGGCAACTTGCCATAGAACGCGGTGCGCGACGGCGCCGCGACAGGCGCCACGGTCAGCGCGTCCTTCAGACCGAAGCGGTACCCGGGCATGACGTCGCGGCGGCGCTCGATGCGACTCGGACCCGTGACGTCTTCCCAGGCCGGCTGCGCCGACAGGCTCACGTCCGACCACTCGATCGGCGTTCCCGACGCGGCGACGATCCGGCCATTCTGCATCCGGATCACCTCGCGGCTGCCGCTGTACCACAGCTCCACCGGGCCGTCAGGCGCGTTCTCCACGCCGCCGCGCGCCATGAGGAACGATTTTCCACCGATCGTGACCAATAGATATTGGAATGCAGGATTCAGTGGTGTCTTTGCAACGGCCGCCGTGGTCGTTTGTTTCTTGAAGTGCACGTAGTCGTTGAGCGCATACATCGGCGTCGAGCAGGCGGTCAAAAAGCAAGGGGCAATAATGAGTAGTAGTCGGGGAATCAGCATGGATGGATTTAACCGTACTCGCCGGACCGAATTCAGCGTCGATTCGACATCGCGCGCAGACTCCGACAAAAGAAGGGCTCCCCAATACGTGCGAGAGCCCTTTACCTGGACACAACTGACAGCTTAGTGGGCGGTCGTGCCCGTGGTGCCGGAGGTACCGGATGTAGAGGCACCGCCAGTGGTTTTCGAGTTACCGTGACCGCCCGAACTCAAGCCCACTGCTGCCGCGGCGCCCACGGCTGCCAGGCCCGTGGCGCCGGCAATGATGCCGAAGCCGCCCGCACCCGCCGCCGCGCCTGCCGCGACACCGCCGCCGGCGCCCATCGCAGCAACCTGCGCGAACGAGGCCGACGGCAGCGCGAACGCCGCAACCGTCGCGACTACTGCCAACGCTTTCATTGTCTTCATAAAGATCTCGGAAAATAAAGGCCCAAAGCGCGTTTTTCCGACATCTTCCTTGTAGGAAAAACCGCTACCCGACAACGTGGAATTGTCACGCTACATTGTAGTGACTTCACGCGACTAATGCCGACTTATCAGGTTTTTAGAGCCCTTTCGCAAGAGATTCGCGGTATTTGCCACCGCATTCTAGTGACGAATCGTAGCCTACTCAAGCGTTCACTTGTATCGAGGCGTATCCAGCAACAGGATAATCCCCCAGATTCCTGTTTCTTTTTGTTCGCCAGCGCCCATTAAACGGTGAGAAGTTGTATCCCCGTCGCTGCGCGTGGTTTCATTCTGCTAGGATGACGGAATCCGCGAAGCCAGCCGCGCTTCGCCCCGCCTGTTCCATCTACCTGATCCATGAACTCGACCTTCGCCCCCGCCGCTGTCGCGACCGACGCTTCCGTACAACCCGACACACTGACGATTCAACCCGTCATTCTCGCCGGAGGCTCCGGCACGCGCCTGTGGCCGTTGTCCCGCGAGCACTTCCCGAAGCAGTTGATCGGACTGCTCGGCGAATCGTCGCTGCTCGAATCCACGCTGGGCCGCCTCGACGGACTGGCCGAAACCGCACGCGTCATCCCGGAAACGCTGATCGTCTGCGGCGAAGATCACCGCTTCCTGACCGCCGAGCAACTGCGCGCGCAGGGCCGTGCGGGCCGGATCATCCTCGAGCCGGTGGGACGCAATACCGCTCCGGCGCTGACGGTCGCCGCGCTGGCCGCCATGGCCAATCAGCAGGACCCGGTCATGGTGGTCATGCCCGCGGACCACGCGGTCGCCGATAAGGACGCCTTCAGGAAAGCCGTCGCCCATGCCGCGCAGTACGCGCAAGCCGGCAGCATCGTCGCCCTCGGCATCGTGCCGAGCCGTCCGGAGACGGGCTATGGCTATATCAAGGCCGGCGCGCCGCTGGGCGACAAGGGCGGTTACACGCTCGACAGCTTCGTCGAGAAGCCGCACAAGGAACTCGCGGAGCAGTATCTTGCCTCGGGCGAATACTGGTGGAACAGCGGCATCTTCGTCGTACGCGCCTCGGTGTGGCTCAGCGCCATCCGGACGCATAACCCGGACATGTTCGAAAAGGTGAGTCAGGCGTACGAATCCGGCAAGGACGACGGCGACTTCTACCGGCTTGACAAGACGCTTTTCGCCGCGTCGCCGTCCGATTCGATCGATTATGCCGTCATGGAAAAGCTCGGCACGCAAGGCCCGATCGGCTCGGTCGTGGTGCCCTTGAACGCCGGCTGGTCCGACGTGGGTTCGTGGGATGCCGTGTGGGATGTTTCGGACAAGGACGCGGAAGGCAATGTCGGCCGCGGCCGGGTGATGTTCGAAGGTACGCACGCCTCGTTCGCGCACTCCGATGGCCGGCTGATCGCATGCGTGGGCCTGACCGACACGATCGTGGTCGAGACGCCGGATGCGATCCTCGTCGCCGATAAATCGCAGGTCCAGCACGTCAAGGCGATCGTCAACCGCCTGAAGGCCAATGGCGATCCGGAAGCGCAGAATCACCGCAAGGTGCATCGCCCCTGGGGTTACTACGATTCGATCGACATGGGTTCCCGTTTCCAGGTCAAGCGTATCGTCGTCAACCCGGGCGCGAAATTGTCGCTGCAGATGCACTATCACCGCGCCGAACACTGGATCGTCGTGACGGGCACCGCGGAGGTGACGTGTGGGGACAAGGTTTTGCTGCTGTCGGAAAACCAGTCCACCTATATCCCGCTGGGCACCACGCACCGTCTGGCGAACCCGGGCAAGACGCCGCTCGAGATGATCGAGGTACAGTCCGGCTCCTACCTGGGCGAAGACGACATCGTCCGTTTCGACGACACATACGGTCGCGCTTAAACAGAAAGCCGCATGCACCGTTCAGGATGCATGCGGCTTTCGACGCAGACGGCGGTTGAAGCTCGGGCGACGGTGGCCCGACGCCAGCCTGACGCGTCGTCCTACCTCGCAGGCGCTGGCACCGAAGCCAGGCCCTGACGACACTTAAATCTCGAACTTGGTGCGGTCCTTGCCTGCGATCCAGCGCGGCGGCTTACCACGGCCCGACCACGTGCTGCCGGTGTCCGGATCACGGAATTTCGGCGCTACCGCAGCGCGTACCCGCTTCGGGGGGCGGCCGCGTCCGCCAAATCCGATTTCAGACGGGGAAATCTCGAAGGCCGCGATCTTTTGTCGCACGTCCTGAAGCACGTTCTCGCGTTCACGGGTACGCACGTCTTCGATTTTCCGTGCCAGGGATTCCTGCTGTGCCAGCAATGCCATCAAATCGCCGGCGAATTCGCCATTGCCGTTCGCCGTATCCTTCTCTATTGCCTTGGTCGCAGCCATCTTCTTTCATATCCTATTAATACGGGGGGTGTTAAACACGACGGGCAGACGCCATCGAGACCGAATTTGTGTATGCCGCCATATTACCTTATATCGGCTGATGCGTTAGCGCGGATACCTTTCCGTGAGTTACATTTCAGAAATAGTCACGCTGTCTTCGCATGGTAACGGAGATATGCGCATTCGTGAATGCCATATCGACATGACTCTCGTTGCATTTGATTACAAATTTTTAAGAATAGTCTGATTTTCAAAAAGTCTCTTTCTCAATATACGAGAGAAGCTCAATAGCTTTATCAAAAAGCGCATTATTGAAAATCGCATGGTCGACTATTGCCTCGATGCTGCCCTGGCCGTTCGGGCACTGGCGGGCACATGGCTTCCCCGGCCACGAGACTACTGCATGAAGTTTCCATGACATTTGCATTTCATGAAACTTGCAATGGGTTCCCATCGGGTCGCGCATTGAAAGGCGATCCGTAAAGAAAAAAGCATGTCACGCTTTCACGTGACATGCTTTTTGAAAAACCGGAGACCCCACCGCCTTTCAGGAAAAGGCAGTCGGATGCGACGCGCTCTTACATCGAGACGCTATCCAGCAACATTTTCTTGCCGCCTTTGTAATCGTAAAGCGAGATCACCGGCTTCTTCACGTCGCCCTTCGAGTCGAACTGCGTTTCGCCCAATACGCCCTTGAAATCGGTTGCCGGCATGGCAGCGAGAATCTTCGCCTTGTCGGTCGAATTGGCGCGCTTCATTGCATCGACAATGATATACACCGCGTCATAGGTGAACGGGGCATAGATCTGGATCGGCTGACCGAAGCGTGCCTGATAGCGCTTGGAGAAGGCATCGCCGCCCGGCATTTTTTCCAGCGCCATGCCGGCCTGCGAGCACACGACGTTGTCGGTCGCATCGCCTGCCAGATCGGACAGCTTCTCGGTGCACACACCGTCGCCGGCGAGGATCCGCGACTTGATGGCCAGCTGACGCGCCTGTTTCGCGAACGGGCCGCCGGTGGCGTCCATGCCGCCGTACATGATCACGTCCGGACGTTCCGCCTTGATCTTCGTCAGAATCGCGCGGAAGTCCACGGCCTTGTCGTTCGTCGCGTCGTGCGACAGCACCTTGATGCCCAGCGCCTTCGCCTTCTTCTCGAATTCGTCGGCCAGACCCTGGCCATAGGCGGACGCGTCGTCGACGATCGCCACCGACTTGGCCTTCAGCGTGGACGATGCGTACGTCGCGAGCGCCGGACCCTGCTGCGCGTCCGTGGCCACCACGCGATAGGCCGTCTTGAAGCCTTGCTGCGTATAAGTCGGGTTGGTCGCCGACGGCGAGATCTGAACGATGCCCGCATCGCTGTAGATCTTCGACGCGGGGATGGTCGTACCGGAGTTCAGGTGACCGACGACGCCGACGACCTTGTCGTCGACCAGCTTCTGCGCAACCTGCGTGGCCTGCCGCGGGTCGGCCGCGTCGTCCTGCGGGTCGAGTTCCAGCGTGACCTTCTGACCATTGATCACGAGGCCTTTCTTATTGATTTCCTCGATCGCGAGACGGGCGCCGTTTTCATTATCCTTGCCCAGATGGGCAATCCCGCCCGTCAGCGGCGCCACATGACCGATCTTGACGACTTCATCGGCGGATGCCACGCTCGATCCCGCTGCGCAGGCAATTGCCGCAGCAGTAATCGGCAGCAATTTAAAATACAGGTTCCTCATCAAAACGTCTCCGGTTTCCGGTTCAACAAATGCCACGCCGCGATTAAGCGTAAGAGGGTCGGACGTCCAAGGCCAGCGCCCCGTCCACGGTTTCGAAAGAACCGCTTCGACCGATGCAGAGTGTACCTTTACAAAAAGCCCGCCATCAAGATTTCTGCCGCGAATATGGCCCTTCTTGTGGTTTTCATCCGATCTTCAACCGTTCTTCCGGATTTCAATTGCGTTCGGCCTGCATGCCGCACGCAATGGCGCGCGCCGACATAAGCCGCCGCACGCGAGTCCGAAGAATAAATGGCACACTGAGCGCTGACCGATTTCGGGCGTACGCCGCACGCGCGCCCTATTTCGCCGTCCCCGCACATCAGATCAGGAGAGTCACATGAGCGCCAATTCCCGCTGGATCGATATCAAAGCCCCGGATGGCGGGTCGTTTCAGGGTTATCTTTCCCTGCCCACTGCCGGCAAAGGTCCGGCAATCGTCCTGTTGCAGGAAATATTCGGCGTCAACGAGCATATTCGCAGCGTCGCCGACGCGTATGCGGCGGACGGCTATGTCGTCATCGCACCCGATCTGTTCTGGCGCGGCGAGCCGCATGTGGAACTCGGGTACGACGAAGCCGGCCGCGACCGCGGCATCGCCCTGATGCAGGCGGAACCGCTGCCGACCTTCGTCGGCGATATCGGTGCGGTGGTCAGCGCCCTGCGCGCGATGCCCGAAGTGACGGGCAAGGTCGCGGCCATCGGCTACTGTTTTGGCGGTCTGCTCGCCTATTTCGCGGCGGCCGACACGGGCGTCGATGCCGCGGTCGCCTATTACGGGGGCGGCATCCAGAACCAGCTCGACGCGGCATCGCGCGTGAAGACGCCGATGATGTTCCATTACGGGGAGAAGGACAGCCATATTCCGTTGACCGCGGTGAGCGATGTTCAGGCGGCGTTCGCGGATCACCCGAATACGACCTTCCACATTTATCCCGGCGCCGAGCACGGCTTCAACGCGTCCGTGCGCGCATCGTATCAGCAACATGCCGCGGCGCTGGCCCACGGCCGCACGCTGGTCTTCCTCGCGGAAAATCTCTGATTTCCGCTGTGTGCCCGGTGCCGCGCGGTCTGCGCGGCACCGGCGCCGGTAGCACACCGCCATATCCGCGGCGCCATTCTTCGCTGCCCCTTTAGGACAAACGGACAGCAACCTCTCGTCTCCCGACGCCGACTCAGGCAGTTCATTGCGAACCAGGAGACGGCCATGCCTGAATTCCCCCCCGCCCCACGCGTCGACACCATTGCGTCGGCGCGTCTCGCCCATCCCCCGGCTTCTGCCCCCTCGGGATTGACCCGGCATGCGCTCGAGCGCTTCGGCACGCGCACGAGCTCAGCGGAGCGGGAACTCGTCGATCTGCTCGGCATTGGCGCCGCCGATATCGACAACACCCGGGCACTGCGGGCGTTACAGGACCTGGTGCGGGCCGCCCGCCGGGATGCGCAGCTGGCGCCGGCCGCCGTGCTGTCTGCCGAACTGAAACACGCGTTCGAAACCGCGCTCGCGCAGCAGGCGCCGCGCTGGCAGCACCACGACCGCGCCTTGCTGCGCGACATCCTCGATCGCGCCCTGCACCGCCCGCTGGCCGAACTCGACGCCGATCTGCAGGACCGCCTGACCCGGGACGCGAGCATCGCATCGCAGCACATGCTGTTGATACAACATCATCTGGCGATCTTCCAACAAGCGTCCACGGCGGCCGCCGGCCTGTTCGCCGGCCTGAATGACGCGCATCGCACCCTGATCCAGCGTTTGTAACTTTCCGGAGCCCCGCCCATGTCCACCGTTGACGCCACCTCGCTCAAATATCCCGACAGCCGCTCGCCGCTGCATCTCGACGCGGCGCTGCTTTACGTGATGGTCCACAAGATAGAAAACTCCGACGCGATGCTGTGGGACCGCATCGACGACGCGAAGGACATCATCGATCAGAATGCGGTGATCCGCGACCTGCGCAGAAAGCTCGACGACATCATTCGCACCGGCGAGAAACCCGAACTGAAGAACGTGTACCTGGAATTCTCGGTCGGGCCGAAAAACACCTTGCGATCGAAGGTCGACAATCTGGCGGATGGCGATGGCAAGTACGACAAGAACGGCAACGTCAGGCTGACGTCCTTGCTGCACGCCCTTGGCGAAAATGCCACGCCCAAGAATACGGACGATCTCAAAGCCATCCGCAAGAACCTGGCCGACCGGCTGTCGAATACCGAGAGCCAGCAAGCCCAGGTACTGCTGCAGGACGCCCTGCAAAAAAGCCGGGAAATCGTCTCGACGGCTGGCGGTCTGATCAAGACGCGGCACGATTCGAAATTGACGATCCTGAACAAGATTTGATGGCTCGACTCACCAGGGAGAATCGTCATGGCCTATCTTGAAGGCAGTAGCACGCAAGCGCGCGCGACACGCGCGCTGCCGCCGCCCGCTTACGATCCGACGTCCGAAATGGCCAAGGTCGATACGCTCGTCCTGCAAGCCTTGCTCGCCCGCATCGAGGACGAGCGCATCGGCGTGGCCGATGCGCTCCATGAATTGGACAAGAAGTCGATGGACCTGCGCGCGTTGAGGGCGTTCAAAAAGGTATTCGACGACTACGCCCTCGGCAAGGAGGCCGACAGCAAGGTCGGCATGGAAGACCTCATTCTCAAAGATGGCAAACCGGTCGCCATCGAAGTGCCGTTGAATACGACCCTGATCGATGCGGTGCGTTACCGGCATCTCGACGCGCTGACCGAATTTTCCAAAGACCAGCTCGATAAAGCGCTGGCATCCCAGACAAAATACAGCCCGAATTTCGGCCAAAACATTCTCGATGCGTTCAGCTGGGGCGAGTACTCGGCCAACCAACGACATCTGGCCCGCGTGGCGAACGCAAAACACGTGTCGAGCGCCCGTGCCAAACACGACACTTTGCGCCAGTGGAAATCCTCGCGTACTGCCATGCTTGGCGCCGAGAAGCCGGCCGTCGTCGAGATCGACCTTCTGAGCGCCGCCGCGCATTTCGACATCTCGCTAGCCGTATCGAAAATCGCGGACGTGCAGAAAATCACCGAGCAGATCAACAATCTGATCTCCGAGGAGTCCACCGAGGCGCAGAAACTGTCGACCGTCGCCAACGACAAATACCAGCAACTCACGCAACTGGTCCGGGAGTTGTCCAACATGACGCGCATGCGGCACGAGGGCCGCCTGAGCACGGTGAACCGGATCTGAGGAACAGCGTCATGGACGACGACGCGCTCGACGAACTGGAGGGGCAGTTGGCGGCGCTGCGCATGCAGGCGCTCGAACAGATCGCGCTCAGCCAGAAGATCCGCCTGGAACTCGAACGCAGCGCCGCCGGCAACGTCCCGGTTCGGGGCGGCACGCCCTCTCCGGCCAAGCCACAACGGCCATCGCGGGAGCGCGCTTCCCGCACGCCCGTGCCCGCTTCAGTGGACGCGTCGTCATGGCGCACGCTCGGCGCGCGGTTGCGACACCGGATGCGACTGGTATGACGACGAACGCGAAATCGCCAGGGACGGCTTCGACGAACCGCACACCGAAGCGTTCATGCGGCACCGATTCGCACGCCGACGAACAACGCTACGCGCGCGGCTTTCGCGCTTTCAGGCAGGGCCACTACCGGCAGGCACTCGGCCTGTTCACCCGCCTGCTGCTGGGCGAACCCTTGAACCCGCGTTACCTCATGGCCAGCGGCGCCTGCCTGCAAAGGCTGCACCGCTACGAGGATGCGCTGCGGCCGTATTGTCTATGCGCCGCGTTCTCGCCGACGGACCTGCTGTGCCAGCTGTACATCGCCCAATGCCTGATGGCGTTGGGCAAAAGCGCACAAGCCGTCGAAGCGCTACGGCGCCTGCTCGCGGCACCCATGAAAGACGATGGCCAGCAGGCATTGCGGCAGCACGCGCAGATGCTGCTCGACACGCTGCTGGCCGCCACGCACAAGGAGTGACCATGCCCTACCTATGCGCACCACGGTCCTGCGCCGGCGCACCTGCGTACACCCAGGACCGCACGCAAACGCGCCGCGCGGGCCGCGACACCGCGTCCGCTCACAGGCCCGGCGTGATGCAGCCGCCCATGCAGCCGCTCACGCAACCTCCACTCCCGCCAACAGTGCGGCCACGTCGCGCCGCCGCATCGACGCCCTCATGGGCGGACGGGTTCGCTCCCGTTCCGCCATCACCTACGCCGATGCGCGAAGCTACGGCCGTCGCCCTGCGCGCGGCCCGTCAGGACGCCATGGCGGACCTCGACGGCGACTTCTCTACCCTGATGCTGGCGATCAACAGCTTGTCCGACGCGCAAATCCAGGACATGCTGGCGTCGATCGACGACACCGCGCGCATGAACCGCGGCCTGATCAAGTTACAACTCGCCGCGGCCGAACGCCGGGCGGCGGCCATCGCCAAGCAGGAAAGCGCCTCCGCCGCCAGTTTCTGGCTCGGGCTGCTCGGCGACGTCCTGCTGCTGATCGCGAGCGTCCTGCTGACCGTCGTCACCGGTGGCGCAGGCGCCTTCCTGATGGCGATGGCCGTCGCCAACGTCGCCCTGACCGCCTGGGACATCGTGGCCAAAATCCACCATCAGCGCACCGGCCAGGACATCAGCCTGGCCGCGGGACTCGCCGCGTTCGCCCGGGACGTCTGCGGCGCCGACGAAAAGACCGCCCGGGAGGCCGGGCAATGGACGTCGCTCGCCGTCAAGCTGCTGGTCGCGGTCGGATCGATCGCCGGCACCGTCCGGTCGGCCGCCCAGGCCGCGGGCCACGTGCGCACCTTCACGACCACGATGCAGGTCGCCGGCACGGCGGCGCAACTCGGCGAGGCCGGCACCGGCGTCTACCGCAATTACCAGGGCAACGAAGCGCGTCACGCCCACCTCGACGAATCGTCCATCCGCGCGCTGTCGACCGTGTTCAGGGAGCGTCTCGAGCGGGCCCTGCAGGCGCTCGACCTGCAATTCGGACAGCGCCAGGAATTCACCCGGGACGTACGCCGCAACCTCGAATTGATGCACGAATCCCGGAACATTCCCTTTTCCCACTACGCCTGAGGTTCCGGGCGTTCCCTTTGCAGGAGGCATCATGTCTGTTTCGCTCCCCCGCGCACCGGTGGGCACGCCCGCCACGTCAACGCCCACCGCCCTCGCGTCAACCGCGCCGGTACCGGCTGCGCGACCGCCGGCCGCGTTTGCCTCGCGTATCGAAGCGAATCCGTTCGCCGCGTTGCTGCGGCTGCACGACGTCTCGAAGGAACTGCAAAAGAGCTATCGCGACAGCGCGCTGCATTCGCAGCAGACCATCTACGATCTGACACTGGCGGGCATCGCCAAAGCCCGTGCGGCGCAGAAGCAAGCCTTCGTCCTGCAGATGGTCGGCGCCGCCGTCCAGATCGTCGCGGGGCTGGTTATGCTGAAGATGTCGACGGCGTCGTTCAGGAATGTTTTCAAACGGGGAAAATCCGCGTCGGCGGCCTTGAAGGACCTGGGGAATACTGCGCTGGCGTCCCACGCCGCCACGGGAGCGGGAGCCGGGGCGGCCGATACGACGGGCGTCATCGCGGCCAAGCTCACGCCGAAGGCGGTGCTCTCGCAGGGGGTGCATAGCCGGGTCATGGCGGTCAACGCCCTGTCGCAGGGCCTGTCCGGCGTTTTCGCGCAAACCGGCGGCTACGTCGCACGGCTGGGCGAACTCGAACAGCAGGGCGAGCAGGCGAAGGCCACGCGTCAATCGCAGATGCTGGAACTGCGCAACAGCCAGATGCAGGAACAGGGCGCGAATGCCCGGGAGATCCGTGACGCGATCCGCAACATCATTCCCAACCGGTCGTTCCACGCCTGATCGGCACGTCACCCGCCGGCAAGCCCGGCGTCGATCGCGAAGCGCGCGAGGTCGATATCGTTGCGCAGCCCCAGTTTGTGCATCGCCGAGCGCTTTTGATGGCTGATCGTTTTCGCGCTGCGGTTCAGGCAGGTGGCGACCTCGCGCAGCGAACGCCCGGCCACCAGCAGGCGCACCACCTCCGTCTCGCGCGGCGACAGCCGCCGCAGCGACGGGCACCGCGGCGAACCTCGCTCGCCCGGCGTGTCCGACCGGCCGGTTCGCATGTGTTTCACGGGCACGGGATGCACGAGGGTATGGCCCGCCGCCACCAATCTCAGCATGCCGGGCAGCCGTTCGATCGGATCCCGCTTGCACAGCACGCCATTGGCGCCCGCGCCGATCACCAGATCCACCAGGCCGGCACCGCGCAGCATCGTGAAAACGACGATCGGCAGCGTCGGGTATCCGCCCCGCACCGCGCGCAGCAGACATAGCCCGTCCCGGCCGCCGCGCTCTTCGTCATCCGGCATCGAATAGTCCATGACGAGCACGTCGCATTCGACGCGGCGCAGCGTCTCGAGCAAGTCCTCGGGCGTACCGGCCTCTCCGGTCACACGCGTTTTTCCGTCCGCCTCGAGCACTGCCCGCATGCCCAGGATCAGCGCCGGATGATCGTCGGCCAGCACCACGCGCATCGTCATGCCACGGTCCCCGCGCCGCGCGCGCGACGCGCGTCATCGCCGGCGCGCGTCATTCCAGCCCGTGCATCTGCGCGAGTTGCGCCACGTCGATCGCGCTCTCGGCGCCGAGCTTGCGCAGCAGGTTCATCTTGTGGACCGCCACGGTTTTCTGACTGATCGACAGTTCCTGCGCGATCACCCGATTGCTGTGTCCCTTCGCGATCAGCATCGCCACGGACAACTCGCGGTTCGACAGCAGGTCGAAGGGATTGTCGCTCGACGACGCCCCGCCGCGCGGCATGACCGCGTAGCCCTGCGCGACCAGCTCGACGATCGACGCGACCTTGTCGACCTGTTCGGACTTGCGCAGGAAACCGCTGATGTTCATCGATTTCAGCCGGCATGCGTACATTTCATAGCGCTTCGACGTGTAGACCAATACCTTGACGCCGGGCTGGATCATCCGCAGGACGCGGATGAAATCCGTGCCGGCCATGTCGGGAAGATCGAGATCGACCACCACCAGATCGTAGTTGCCGATCCGGAACTGCTCCCGCGCCGTGCGCGCGGTCATCGCCACGCCGACCTCGCCGATGACATTGCTATTCTTCAGCACCAGACGCAATGCCTCCCCGATCACCGGATGATCATCCACCACCAGTATGCTGAACATGCCTTCTCCTCGCCTTGGTCACCCTGCGTCCCGTATCGCCCCGAGCCCGTCGTGGTTTTCGCCCCGGCCGTCGTTTTGGTTCTGGTTCTGGTTTTCGTTGCGGTTCGCCGCGCCGCGCCGCCCCGCCGTGGCGGGCAATTCGATCCGGCCCAGCGTGTCGACCTCGATGTCGACGGGAATTTCCTGATACGCCAGCACCGGCACGTGCGGAAATTCGATTTCCAGCACCTTGCGCAGATACCGCCGTATCTCCATCGGCGCGAGAATCACCGGGCGCATGTCGCCATGTTCGGCGCGCAGACACCGCGCCGCGGCGGCGACGATCTCGCCCGAAGTGTCGGGGTCGAGCGCCAGATAGTTGCCGCCCGAGGTCTGGCGGATCGCCTCGCGGATCAGGTCCTCGATCTCCATCGCCAGCAGATAGCAGGGGATCGCGCCATTGGCGTCCAGCCACTGATGACCGATCTGCGCGCCCAGCGCCAGCCGTACGTATTCGGTCAGCACGACCACGTCCTTTTCCCGTGGGGCCCACTGCACCAGGGCCTCGGCGATCGCGCGCAGGTTGCGAACCGACACGTGTTCCGCCGCCAGACGCTGCAGCACTTCGCTGACCCGCTGTTCCGGCAGCAGGCGTTGCAGCTCCTGCACCAGCTCGGGATAGCGTTGCTCCAGTTGCGCGAGCAATTCGTGCGTTTCCTGCATGCCGATCAACTGCCCGACACGCATGCGCAACGCGCATTCGAGATGCAGGGTGACCCGTTCCAGCCCGCGATACACCCTGTCGCCGAGCTGCGCGAGGTCGACCGCGACCGCTTCCGGCACGTGCGCCGCCGGGCGCGGCACGCCCTCGAGCGACACCGGTTCATACGCGATGCCCAGCCCGTCGAGCCGCATCAGCGTGTCGCTGACGACCAGCGCGACGCCCGGCGCGGCGCTGCCGCGCGCCACCGGCACCTCGTCGTGCTCGAAGCGATACGCGAATGGTGCCAGCGCTGCCTCGCGCCGCAGCACAATGGCCGGGACCGGCACGCCGCTCTCCGCCTGCACCGCGCCGCGCGCCCGCTCGAGCGCGGCCGCTATCGCCGCGGCGCCGTGGTGCGCGATCAGCTCCGTGCTGCAGCGGCAGGCCAGGGGCACGGTGAAGGGTCCGTCGGCGTCCGTGTCCGCAGCGCCGGCATCCCGCCCGGCCGGGCCGCCGCCGTGCTCCCGTGGACCGAGCCGCCCCGCGGCGGACGCCGCGCCGCGCCGCCGCGCCGCGAACGCCAACGCGAAAAGCGCACAGCCGAGCAGGGCGAACACCGGTCCCGGCAGCCCCGGTGTCAGGCCAAGCAAGGCGACGCCGCCGCCCGCGATCTGCAAGGCGCGCGGGTCGGCCACGAGCTGACGCACGATATCCTGCCCCGTGCTGGTCGCCCCGCCCGGGCCCGCGACCCGGGTGACGACGATGCCGGCCGCGATCGATATCAGCAGCGACGGGATCTGCGAGACGAGCCCGTCGCCGATCGTCAGGATCGAATAGATGGCGCCGGCCTCGCCCAGCGACAACCCGCGCTGCCCCGCGCCCACGGCGACGCCGCCCAGCAGATTGACGACGCAGATGACGAGGCCGGCGATCGCATCGCCCTTGACGAACTTCATCGCACCGTCCATCGCCCCATAGAACTGGCTTTCCCGGCCCAGCGATTCGCGGCGGCGTCCCGCTTCCTCGCCATCGATCAGCCCGGCGCGCATGTCGCCGTCGATCGCCATCTGCTTGCCGGGCAGTGCGTCGAGCGAGAAGCGCGCGCCCACCTCGGCGACGCGCTCCGCGCCCTTCGTCACCACGATGAACTGGACGATCGTCAGGATCAGGAAGACGATCATGCCCACCACCACGTTGCCGCCGACGACGAAACGGCCGAAGGTCTCGACGATCATGCCGGCGTCGCCGTCGAGCAGGATCAGCCGGGTCGTCGAGATCGACAGCGCCAGACGGAACAGCGTGGTCATCAGCAGGATCGCCGGGAACGCCGTCAGCGACAGCGGCGAATGCAGGTGCAGGACCGTGACGATCAACAGCACGGCGACGCTCAGGTTCAGGCCGATCATCGCGTCGACCACCAGCGTCGGCAGCGGCAGCACCATCATCACCAGGATGGCGAGCAGGAGGACGGTCAACGGCGCCTCGGACTTCATCGTCGCGCCCGCATGCGTGGCGGCGACGATGGCGCTGCCGGCGATGCGCCTGCCGCCTCTGCGTCCTGCGCCCGGTCGTCTTCCGCCTGCGCGAGACGATCATGCTGCCGGGCGACGTCGTCCAGCAGGCGCTGGCGGGGCGCCTCGCCGGCGAACACCGCGACCGGCAAGGCCTGCAGCATTCGCTGCAGACCCGCATACCAGAGGAGGCCCGTGGCCAGGTCGAGCACGCCATGACGCTGACCGAGTTCGGTGAACCGCGTCGCGCAGGGCCAGGCGCGCGCGCACCCCCGCACCACTTCGCCGCTCAGTTCGAGCGCGTCCTGCAGCGCGTCTGCCGCCGCATTGGCTTGCGCCTCTGCTTCCGCTTCCGCCTTCCCCTGCGTCGCCGTCTGCGCCACCCGCGCCACCGCATCCGCCGTCGTGCGCGACGTGCCGGATGCGGTGTCCGGGACGGCGGCATGGCCCGCGCGCCGCAGCCGCGCGAGCAACGCCCGGGCGTTCACGACCAGTGTCCCGAGCGTCTGCGCGTCGTACAGCCGCTGACGCACGGCCGCCATCTGCGCCGGCTCGCGCGACAGCCATCCCGACTGGAGTTCCGCCGACAGCGCCGCCATCAGCCAGCCGCGCATCGTCTCGAAACGCGCGCCGAAACGCGCCAGCAGCATCTCGAAGAGCCCCGCCAGCGTATCGCCCTGAAAAACGATCGATACATAGGCGTCCAGCGCTTCGCCGCAGCGCTCGGCATCGGCCAGCATGTCCGGAGACTGCAATGCCGCATTCATCGCATGGACGCGTGTGCGCAACGACGGGTCCTGTGCG
Organism: Robbsia betulipollinis; assembly: GCF_026624755.1. Taxonomy (NCBI): domain Bacteria; kingdom Pseudomonadati; phylum Pseudomonadota; class Betaproteobacteria; order Burkholderiales; family Burkholderiaceae; genus Robbsia; species Robbsia betulipollinis. The sequence goes on along the minus strand of NZ_JAPMXC010000012.1, from coordinate 20,466 downwards.
TCGAGCCGCGCGAGTGCCGCCTCCAGCAACGCCTCGGCACCCTGACCCGGCGCGTCCTGCTGACGTTGCCGGCCCCGGTGTCCCCCCTCACCGCCCTCCCCGCCGGCGTCGCCCGCCGCGAGGGCAAGCAGCGTGAACTGCACGAAGGGATCGCTCGACTCGGCCGCGACGGCGCGTGCCGGATCGCCCCGCTGCCGCGCGAGTGCGCGCGCGGTGGCGAGCAGGCGGGCGTGATCCCGCACCTGCGGCGTCGCACGGATCAGGCGCACCAGATTCAGCAGCGCCGGCCGGCGCAGCGGCGACGGCATGCCGGCCGACCGGGCACCGCGCGACGCCGGCACGATGGTCGTCGATAGCGGCGCCGCGGCGGGCGGGGGCGGCGGCGCCGAAAAGGGAATTTTCATGAGATGGGCGGCTCCGCCGCGACGGTGTCGTTGCCAGGCAAGCGCGGCGCGTGCGGACCGAGGGCACCGGCCGCGCGACGGCGCGCCCCCCCGAGCGCGTCGAGGACATCGGGCGTGATCCGTGCGGCATGGGCGACATCGCGCAGATCGGCATGTTCGAGCGACAGCACACGCGGCGTGATGAGGAAATACCGCCGGACGTTTTCGACGTGCGTTTCCCGGGAACGGAACAGGCCCCCGAGCACCGGCAACCGGGACAGGCCCGGCACCCGGCGCTCCGAGCGCATTTCCTGCCGTTTGTGATGACCCGCGATCAGGAGGCTCTCGGTACTGCGAACCGATGCCTGCGTGGCGATGACGTTGCGTTTGGTGCGGGGCACCTGATCGTCGGTGACACCGAGGATCTCGCCGTCCTCGATCTGGATATCCATCGCGACCCGTGGCAGCGCCGCTTCGGGGTCGACCACGCCCGGTACGATATTGATCATCAGACCGACGTCGACCTGCGTCGTGTCGGCGAAATCCCGGCCCTTGTTCCGGATGAAGAAACTCTCGTTCAGATCGAGCAGGGCGGCCGTGTTGTTCTGCGTGACGATCGACGGCCGCGACACGATGCTCGCCCGCCCGTCCTGCTCCAGCGCGCGAATGCGCGCCATCAAGGGGCGCCAGTTGGGCAACACCGTGAGCGTCGGTGCGGTCGGATCCGGATTGTTCGACGCCGCGCCCATCCCGCCGATCGCCGCATTCGCGCCGGTGGCGCCCGTGTCGAATCTGGCGAATCCGGTCGAGAGCGACAGATCCACGCCCAGTTCGTCGCGGGCGCTGTCCTTCAGATCGACGATCACGGCCTCGAGCTGGATCAGCGGCACGGGCACGTCGAGGCGCTCGATCAGCACCCGGCTCGCATCGACGACATCCTGCGGCCCGCGGACGATCAGGGCATTGAGGCGTCGGTCGGCGACCACGGTGACCGGCGGCCCGGCGGCGGTCGCGGCACGTGCGGCCCACTGTGCTTCCTGCCGCGCCGCCGCCTCGAACGGCGCGCCATCGGGCGGCATGATCCGCAACGTCCCGGGAGAGGCGGACCCGTGCGACGTGCGCTCATCCGCGCGTGGCGCCGCCGGCGCACGCAGGCGCGCGGACGTCACCCGGCCCGCCGGATCCGTCATACCCGCCGTGTCTCCGGCCTCCTGACCGATCGCCGCCTCCCGCACCGGTTCGCCGAGGAGGCGGCCGACGATCCGCTGCACGCCCGGCACCACGACCGTGTTGCTGCGGAACGTATAAGTGCGGTCGTATACCCGCGCATGCCGCAACGCGAAAAAGCCGAAACGCAGCGGCGCGGCGTCGCCCGGCAGGGACGCCAGCGACACGGCCAGCAGATCGACATACGCGGGCGGCCCGGACACCAGTACCCGGCGCTCGCGCGGCATCGGCACGAAGCCGTATTCCGCGTGGAAGACGCCCATGCCGCGCAGGATGCGCTCCGCTTCGTCGGCATGCCGTCCCGCGAGATCGAGCGCGCGCGCTACCCGGTCCACGCGCCGGCTGACGTGCAGGCGCCCCCTGGCGTAAAACCAGTCGAGACGGTGCGCGGCGGCCAGGGTGTCGAGAAAGTCGGCCGGCGTGGCGGCGGCGAGCCGGCCGTCGGCCAGCCCGCGTACCCGGGGGTCGATGCGCACCGGCACCTGGTACTGCGCGCCGAAATCGTTCAGCAGCATCTCCAGCGGCGTGCGCGTCGCGAAGTACGTGAAGGGTTCCGCCCCCCAGGGATAGGCATGGGCGCCGGGTGCGGTGGCCGCCTTGCCGTCGGCCGCGCCGCCGGACGCGGCGGCGCGCGTGCCCGGCGCACGCACGTCGGCCTGCGCTGCGCCCGACAGCAACACGCCGGCGAGCAGGACGCGCCCGCCGCGGCCAGCCCAGCGCATTGCGTTCATGACCGCCGCTCCAAAGCGCCCGATGCATCGGCGCGCAGCGCCATCGACAGGATGTGCGCCACCGCCTCGATGCTGGTGCCGGGAATATGCCGGTCGACCGTCGCCTGCGCATACAGACTGCGCGCCAGCGCCGGGTAGCGGATCACCGGCACCCCGCAGCGCCGCGCGATCCGCCGGATGCGCGGCACCGCGGTGCCGAAATCCTTGAAGGTCACCACCGGCAGCGGCGTCACGCCCGCTTCGTAGCGCAGGCCGACCGCGACATGCACCGGGTTCACCACCACCACGGAAGAACGCTTCACGCGCGAGCGGATCTCCTCGGTGGACAGTTCCTGATGGCGCCGCCGGCGTTCCCCCTTGATCTCCGGCGCGCCCTCGGTCTGCTTGTATTCGCGCCTTACCTCGTCGATCGACATCTTGAGCTTGCGCGTCAGTTGCGCGCGCTGCCAGTACAGGTCGAGCAGCGCGACCGGCACCAGCACCGCGAGCGCGATCAGGCACAAGGGGCGCAACAGGTCGCCCAGCAGACGCCATCCCGCCAGCGGCGGCGCGCCGCCCAGCCGCATGATGTCGGCGAAACCGGCCTGCAGCACGACGCTCGCCACGGTCAACAACAGCCCCGTCTTCACGATCATCCGCAGCAGCTCGACCCAGGCCGGCAGCGCAAAACGCGTTTTGACGTTGCTCCAGAGATTGAGCTTGTTGAAACTCGGCACGATACGCTTGGGCGTAAACAGAAGGCCGTTCTGCAGCAGGTCCGCGGCCACGCCGCAGAACAGCATCGCGCCGAGCAGCGGCGCCACCGCCCAGGCCGCCTCGGCGCCCAGGCGCTGCGCCAACACGCCGAGCCGCTGACCGAACGCGGCGTCGGACGGCAAGCGCGACGGCAGCAGGAGCAGACGCGCGAGGGCCGCCAGCAGACGGTCGCCCGCCATCCAGAAGAACAGCACGGCCGCGGCGAACCCCAGCAACTGCCCGACATCCTGACTATGCGCCACCTGACCGTCGCGCCGCGCATCGCGGCGTTTCTTGTCAGTGGGTTGTTCGGTCTTCTCCGCCACCTATGCCCCCCTTGATGCGGTCCATCCATTCCTGCGCGCCGTCGGCGCCGCCGCCCGCGCCGACGGCGATGAAAATGCCCGACATCTGCATGCCGAGCACCAGCAACGCCGTCACCAGCTTGAGTGGCATCGCAATGAAAAACACCTGCAGTTGCGGGGCGAACCGGCCGATCAGACCCAGACTCAACTCGACGATCAGCATGGCCACCAGCATCGGCGCCGCGAGGGTCACGATTGCCGCGGACAACCCGTCGAACAGCCGCAGCCACCAGTCCACCCCCGCGGCGCTCGACGGCAGCGGCAGACGCGGATACCAGATGCCCGGCGGCCAGACGCGGTAGCTTTCGGCGATGAGCGCGCTCACCCAGCGCAAGCCGCCCACACTGAAGAAATACGCGACGAAAGCCCAGTACATCAGTCCCGCGAACACGCCTTCCTCGTTCGACGAAAGCGGATTCAGGATGGCGCCGGCCTGCGCCCCGCTTTGCGCATCCACCAGCGCCGCCACCCCTTCGACGCTCCAGAACACCACGGCGATGCACACGCCGACGCACACCCCGACGCAGACCTCGCGGACCAGCATCAGCCCCCATTCGAACGGCGTCGCCGTGGCGAGCGCGGCCTGCATCGGCGGCACATACACCAGCGACAATGCCAGCGCCACGGCGGCGCGCAGCAGGCCGGGCAGCAACTGCCGACCGAACACCGGCACGATCGACCAGCACGCCAGCAGCCGCACGCACGCCAGGACCCACGCGGACATCCAGGCGAAAGGCGCGTCGAGCAATGGCGTCAAGCCGCCCCCCGGCCGGTGGCCGCGAGCAATGCGAACACCCGCTGCGCGAACCGGTCGAGTTCGTTGAACATCCAGTAGCCGGTGACGAACAACGTGGCCACCGCCACGCCGAGCTTCAACAGAAAAGGCAGCGTCTGGTCCTGGATGTGCGTCACCGCCTGTATCAGACTGACCACCACGCCCACCCCCGCGCTGGCGAGCACGACCGGCAGGGACAGCCGAAACGCGAGAAAGAGCGCCTGCGTCGTCAACGCGATGATTTCATCGTTCATTCAGAATATTCTTCGTTATGCGTACGATAAAATCAGAGATGATATCAAGTTTGTCCAACCTTCAATCAAAACAAACAACAGCAACTTGAGCGGTAGCGCCAGCGTCATCGGCGACATCATCATCATGCCCAGCGCGAGCAGGATGCTCTGCACGATCAGATCGATCACGGCGAACGGCAGGAACAGCAGAAACCCCATCTGGAACGCCGCGGTGAGTTCCGTGACCGCGAACGCCGGCACCACGATCAGCAGATCGTCGCGGCGCACGGCGGCGGCCAGTTCCTCGGGCCAGAGACGGCGCGTCGACGCCATGAAGAAATCGAGGTTCGCGGCATCCGCGTTGCGCATCAGAAAATCGCGGATCGGGCCGAGCGCCCGCGCCATCGCGTCGAGCAACGCACCCAGCGCCACGGTGCCGTCGCGCGTGTCGACGGCGTCGGCGAGCGTGCGCCAGGCGTGGTGCAGCGGCGGCATCATGACGTACAACGACAGGATCAACGCGAGGCTGTAGATCGCGATGTTCGGCGGCGTCTGCTGAATGCCGAGCGCGTTGCGCAGCAACATGAGCACGACCGAGATCTTCAGGAACGACGTGGCGACGACGACGACGAGCGGTACCAGCCCGATCATCGCCAGCAGCATGGTGAGATTGAGCGGCTGCGTCAACATCGCGGATTCCTTTCACAACCGCCCGGGTGCGTGGGCGGGGTCCGATGCACGATACTCGGACGAAGGGTCGCGAGGCGGATGCAACGAGCGCATTGTGCCCGGCATCCCGCCCTGGGCGGCAGGGCGGAATATTCAGAGGGGACTAGGCTCACGGCCTGGTCGTACCGGTACATCTACTTAGCCCCGGAGGGCGGTCGACGACGTCGATGCCGCGGGACGGCGCGCCGTGCGCGGGCCGTTCGCGCGTGGGCGCGAGCGTCAGGATTTCTACCGCGGGCGCATCGTCGACCGTCACCAACCGGCCACTGCCGACGACGGTCTCATGGGCGATCAGGTCGACCCGGCCCGGCTGCCCGGGCAATGGAATCAGCGCGCCCGTCGTCAGCGTATCGATCGCACCCAGCGTCAGGTCGATCCTGCCGGCTTCGATGCGCAGAACGACATTCACCCGGGAGAGGTCGGGCCCTGGCGGGGCGGGAACATCGTTTGTCATGTGGCAGTCTCGAGGTGGGGATATCAGGGCGCACGCCACGCGAGCACGCGCACGCCGCGCCGCCCGCCGATATGCAGCCATTCGCCATGGCCGATCTCGCTCCCCTGCAGGAACAGGCGGACCGTCGGCACCGGTTCGGCCGGCGGTGGGAGCGGGTATTCCGGGGGGTACCCGGTGGGGTACGTCAGGCGCTGTGCGATCTCGTCGGCATCGAGCGAAATACAATGCGTGACGACATCGATACGGACAGTCGCTGCCCCCATGGCGCATTCGTTCGTGCCGGCGTGCCATGCGCCGGAGTCCGCGCCGGGATGCACGTCGGGATGCACGTCGGGCGGCAATCGCTCGCCGGTTGGCAGAAGCAGCGTCGCGCGGGGGGCGGCAGCGGTCGGCTCGTCCGGCAGCAGGACATCGCCACGGCGCAGACGCCGCACGACGCCCAGGCCAAGCCGCAGCGATGCGACGCCGATCGGGCAGGGGAACCGGATCCGGCGGGCATGCGCGGCCGTGATCGGCGTGCCGCCGGCGTGCCCGCCGGCATCCGCGCACACCGCTGCCAGCAGGCGCGCCAGAGCGTACGCGGCCGGGGTGCCAGGCGGAGAAGTCAGGATGATCGAACCGAGCGGCGTGTCCAGGTCCGGCGAGCAGTGCGGCGCTGCGCTGTTTTCCGGACCGTTCGCGTCGCGCGTCCGCCGCGCGGCATGCGCAGGTACCCCGCACGCGCTGACGCGAAGCGCCACGTACGTGGGCGACGCCGTGGGCCCGGATGCCATGGGCCCGGACGCCGTGGATCCAGATGCCGTGCCTCCGGATACGGAGGGTGCGGACGCAGCGGCATCGCGCGGCGCATCCGCCGCGATACCAAGCCATGCGAGACGCGGCGGCGAACCCGGCAGGCCGCGCAGCACGCGCCCGGCCCGTCGCGTGAAAAGCCGGCACATGCAGTCGATCAGCACGCGCGCGAGCGGCGCGGACAAGGTCTCGGCGGCGCTCGCGGCCATCAGGTCTTCGCCAGTGCCGTCCCGAGACACTCGGTCCGCGACATCCGCCGCGTGCGCCGCAAGGTCGTTCAGCCAGCGCCAGGCGAGCGCCGCCGGGATCGTCACGTCGACGATTGCATCGTCCAGTCGCAGACGACCTATCGGCACCCCGGCATCCGGCGGCACGCCCCGTCCCGCCGGCATGCCCACGCCGTCGAGCGTCAGTCGATAGCGCCGGTCCCGAATGGCGAAGACCGGGCGCACGGCGAACGATGCCGCCACGTCCGCGCGTCCGCGTGCCTCCGCGCGCGAATGACGCGGCAAAGGGAGCGCAGACAAGGCAGCGGCGCAGCCGGTGACGGCGTGGGCGTCACGCATGCGCCCCGCTCCCTCTTGCGCCGGCGTCGCCCGCCGGGTCCGCGTCGCAGCGGTCGTCGCTCCCCTCCACCTCCAGCGCGACCGGCACACCGAGCTTGCCGCTCAGGCTTGCCCGCAAACGTGGCCGCTGCGCATCGAGGCGCGACAGCAGTTCGGGTGGAACGCCATGAAACACGAACGACGCGGCCTGCCGGCCCACGGCAACGTCGATCGCCACGCCCGTCGCCAGTCCCGGGGCGTTCGGAAACACCGTATAGCGTCCCGTCGGTAGCGACTGGGCGGCGACAGGCCCCGCGACCGCCCCGCCGCGGGCCTGCGACGCCGCCGCACCGGCAAGGCCATCCGCCTCCGGCGCACGGTCGTGGCGCCCGCCCGGCACCGGAACCGGTGCTGGCACCGGCACTGCTGCCGACGCCGATGCCGACATCAGCGACACCGCATGCGCGTGGCATGCAACGGCGCTGGCGTACATGGGTGCCGAAGCCCCGCTCGACTGCGCCGCTGTCGTGGCGGCCCCCCCACTCTGCGATGGCGGGGGGCTCGCTCCATACGCACCACGATCGTCCCCATACCGGTGGCCGTGTTCATCCTCGGCGCACGCGTCGTCCCCGTCGCATGCGTCGTCCCCGTCGCACGCGTCGTCCCCGTCGCACGCGTCGTCCCCGTCGCACGCGTCGTCCTCGGCGCATGCGTCGCCCTTGCGGCACGCGCCATTCTCCTCGTCGATATCGACCTCGGCATCATTACCGGCACCGGCACCGGCACCGATGCTCGCACCGGTCCGCGCCGCTTGCGCCTCTCGCATGGGCTCGCGCGCATCCGCCAGCGCCCGTTCGCAGCGCGCGAGCGCCGCGGCAAAGCACGGACCCGCGTTGGCGAGTTCCGGGGCATGCCACCCACCCGGCCCGGACGCACCAACGGACGGCGCGCAGCCGTTCGTCTCAACCGTTTCCGGGTTGCCGATCCGCATCGTGCACTCCTTGCTTTCGCTCGTCCCACTCGTCATTGGATGGGTCATTCCTCGTGCGTACCGTCCATGGCGGCGCGTTCCTCGGGCCCGCACCCCTGTTGCGCCTGCAGCGCATCCAGCTTTTCACAGCGCAAACGCAGCGCTGCCCAGGCCTGGCGGGCCGCCTCCAGCTCGGCCCGCCGTTCCTGCTCCTGCCGCTCGCAGCGCACCAGCGCTTCGCCGAGGCTCAGACAATGCGCCTGCAGCGCGCCCAGCCGTGCGGCGGCGCGCTGCAACGCCGCCATGCGGCATCGCCGCGCATCCGTTGCGCGTTGCCGGCGGGCTTCGGCATCGATCTCCCGCTGCTGCGCGGCCACCCGCGCCCGCGCCTCTTCACCCTCGCGCTGCGCCGCCGCCCAATCCGCCTCCGCACGCCGCAGCGCCGCGCGCGCCGCCTCCTCGCGACGCCGGCGCAGGGCCGCGATGGCTAGGATTGGGGCGGGTGCTGCGGATGCTGCCATAAGGCCGCCAGTTCCCTGTGGGCCTGCGCCATCTCCGTGACCGCATCGAGCGGTTGCGCGAGATAGGCACGTATCGCGGCGATCCGGTCCAGCGCCTCGTCGCCGAGCGCGTCATGGCCGCGCCGGTATTCGCCAAGGGACACCAACAGTTCGATATCCTGATGTTTCGCGAGCAGCGCGCGCAGCCGCGCGGCGTCGGCGCGATGCGGGGGTTCGGTGACGCGATGCATCACGCGGCTGACACTTCGCAGAACATCGATCGCGGGATACTGGCCGGCGTTCGCCAGTTTCGCCGACAACACGATATGGCCATCAAGCAGCGAGCGCGCCTCGTCGGCCACCGGTTCGTTCAGGTCGTCGCCCTCGACCAGTACCGTATAGATCGCCGTGATCGATCCCCGGTCGTCGTTGCCGGCGCGCTCCAGCAACCGCGGCAGCGCCGAAAATACCGAGGGAGGATAGCCGCGACGCGTCGGCGGCTCGCCCGCGGCCAGACCGATCTCGCGCGCGGCGCGGGCGAACCGCGTCAGCGAATCCATGATCAGCAACACCGAGCGCCCCCGTGCCCGGTGGTATTCGGCGAGCGCGGTCGCCAGGTAGGCCGCGCGCCGGCGTTCCACCGCCGGCCGCTCGGCCGTGGCGACGACGACGGTGGTTCGCGCGCGCGCGCGCTCGCTCAGTTCGAACTCGAGGAATTCACCCACTTCGCGCCCCCGCTCGCCGATCAGGCCGATCACGCAGACGTCCGCCGCCGCGCCGCGCAACAGCATGCCGAGCAGCGATGTCTTGCCCATGCCCGCGGCCGCGAAAATTCCCACCCGCTGCCCCTCGCCCAGCGTGAGCAGGCCGTCGATCGCCCGCACGCCGGAACCCATCGCCCGGGCCACGGGATGACGCGTCAGCGGATCGGGCGCGGACCGCATCAACGGCGCGCGCGCTGCCTGCGGCACGGTCCGTTGCGCGGGAGCGTTCAGCCATTGCCCGGCACCGTCCACCACCCCGCCCAGCAAATGATCGCCCACCTCGACTTGCGCGCCGCTCGCGATCCGCACCACCTCGTGGCCACGCGTGAGACCCGCCAGTTCGCCATACGGCAGCAGCGTCGCGCCCTGGCCGTCGATGGCGACCACCTCGGCCCGGCCGCAGCGGCCGCCATCGGGCGAACGTACCTCGCAGAGATCGCCGATCGCTGCGCCCGGCAGACTCGCGCGCAGCGCGCCGCCGACGACCGACGCCACCCGTCCCGACAAACGGGGCATGCGGGGCGCGCCGAGGGTATGCGCCAGTTCCGCCACCCAGGCATCGGTCACCGGCATTGCCGCAACCGGTGCTTGAGTTCGGCGAGCGCCTCCGGCAGCGAATCCGCCACGCACCACCGGGCGTCACCGTCGCCGCCCTCGATGCGATAGCTGTCGCGCGCCAGCAGCGGATCCTCCCGCACGGCGATGTCGAGCGCCGGATGACGTTGCGCCCAGGCCGCGGCCAGCGGTTGCAGCGCGTCCGCCTGTGCGGGATGAACGGCCAGACGAATGCGACCCAGCGGCGCGTGCAGCGCGGCCAGTCCGCGCGCGACGAAATCCCGCAGGCGCGTGGCGTCGTCCCGACTCGCGAAGACCGTGTCGATGGCGTGTTCGATCACGGCGACAATCGCCTCCTGCTGCGCCGCGTCGCCGCACAAGGCGGCGCGCGCGGCATCGCTGGCGGCGCAGAGCTGCGCGAAGCCATCGGCCATTCCCTGCGCATGACCGACGGCATAACCCGCGTCCCGCGCCTGCTCGCGCAGCGCGTCGGCCTCGTCGGCGGCCCGCGCGACGAGCCGCCGTGCGATACGGCGCGCCTCGTCGAGCAGGCGCGTGGCCGCCAGGACCCGTGCCGCCGTGCGCCGGGGAATGACCTTGCATTCCGCCGGCAGCCGGTACCGCGGCGCGGCGACCTCCGTCCCGTCTTCATTTACCAGAAACATTGTCGCGTTCCCCAGTTCCAGACGCGTTCGAGAAAACGCCGTTCCGCGTGCGCGTACGCGCCTTGCGGCACCGGTGTGAACGGCGTGTCGTCATACGGCAGCAGCAGGCGCAAGCGTGCCGCGATCGCGGGCGTCTGCGCCGCGTAGTAGCGGCGCAGACAGTCGGTGCCGGTGGGCCGGCCGGCGGCGCGCCCCAGCGCGGAGTCCACGAGGCCCGGCGATTCGTCGCCCGGCGATTCGTCGCCCGGCGATTCGTCGCCCGGCGCCTTGTCGCCCGGCGGATACAGCAAAGGCGCGCTCTCGTGTACCAGTGCTCGCTCGTCGGCGCGCAACGCGGCATCGGCATCGCTGCCGGTGCGGGCAAGCGCATCCCGGCGGGCGGGGGCATCGGCAGGCGCGGCGCACGTCGCGAGGATGCAATCGAGCACCGCGACGAAGCGCGCGATGCGGCGATGATCGAGGCAGGCCGGAATCGGCGCATCGGGCAGCGGAGGCGGCGGATCGGGACAGTCCGCCAACGCCGACAGGACCGCGTCGGGCCAGGATGCATGGGCATAGCGGCGCGGCGCGTGATAGAACGCGATCAAACGCCGCACGCGGCGGGGCGCCCGGGGCGCGCGCGGTCGATCCATCATGGCGCGCACGTCCTCATTCGGCCTTGTCGCCCGGCCAACCCGGCCGCGCGCCGCGCGGCGTCACGGCAGCGTCCGCGCTTTGGCCGGCATCGCGTCGTGCGAACCGGCGCAGCATGCCCATCCAACCCGGCGGCATCCCGGCGCCGGAATGCCCATGACGCCACCGCGCGCGCGCGCGCCGCCACAACCCTGGCAGCAGGGCCGCCCCCACGCCGCCCATGACCGCCGCGAGGTGCGACAACCCTGCGCGCCAGCCGGTACCCGCCGCGCCGCCGCCCGCCGGATGCGGCACGGCCAGCAACGCGGCCGGCGATGGCAGATGATCGTCGACCGCCTTCGCCACCACCACCACGCGCTCTGGGACCAGTCCCGGCACCGCGTTGGCCACCAGCCGCTGCAACGCCGCATGCATCGTCGCCACCTGGGACGGCGCGCGGTATTTCAGAAACACGCTGGCGGAAGCGGGCACGCCGTCGCGCACCAGGGAGCGCGCTTCCGGCATCACGACATGGACCTTCGCGAAGACGACCCCCTCGATATGGCGCAAGGTGTTTTCCAGTTCCTGCGAACTCGCGTAGAGGTAGCGCGCCCGCTCCTCGAAAGGCGATGTCAGCATGCCATCGTTATGGAAGACGTCGCCGAAGCTGCGGTATTCGGGCCGCGGCAAGCCCTGTTCGAGCAGGGTGCGACGCGCCAGCGCCATGTGCTCGCGGGGCACCGTGACCGTCATCCTGCCGTCCTTGCCGGACCGTGCGGCGGCCGGGACATCGACCTCCGCCAGCGCGTGCTGGATCGCGAACGCAGCGCCGCGCGGCAGATCGGACAAGAGCGTCGCCTCCCGCGAGCACGCCGCGAGCAACGCGCCGCCCACGGCCAGCGCGGCCAGCCGGGCGCGACGCGCGCGAATCGAGCCGTGCGCGGCCATCTACTGGATCCGCACCAGTTGATCGACCGCCTGCGTGCTTTTCTGCACCAGCTTGCTCGCCAGATCCATCTGCAGCGACACCTGCAGCATGCGGCCCTGCAATGCCAGCATCCCGGCCGGACCCCAGCGCCCGGCTTGCAGCGATGCCGCCACCAGACCGGTGGCGTCCCGCCAGTCGCGATCGAGCGCGGTCGCCGCCTGGCGCAGGCCATCGCGCAGCGCATGCGCCCGCCCGGGTAGCGATCGGTCATCGATTCCGTTGGGTTCGTCGCGTATCCCCCGCGCGCGGTGCAGCGCATGCGCGAAACGGGTCGCGTCGTGCGCGGCGGGCGCGGGCGTCGCGTCGAATCCGCCGCCGGCCCCCTCGTCCATCCGCGCGTCTGCGTGCGCGGCGGTCCGCACACCCTCGGTCATCGCCGCCATGTCATGGGCTCCTTAAAGAGTGTCATCGTTCAGGCGGGCCAGACTGGCCTTGATCAGCGCGCGCGCGCGCGACACCCGGCTCTTCAGCGTTCCGGTGGGCACGCCCAGTTCGGCAGCCAGGGTGGCGTAATCGCTGTCGCAATCCGATACCGCCGCACGCCACAGCGCCTCGCGCGTTTCCGGGCGCAGCAAGTCCATCGCCTCGACCACCTCCCGCAGACGCTCGCTGACGAGCAAGGCGTCGAGCGGGTCCGGATACAGCACGGGGTCCGCCCGCAGATCGGTGCTCGACGCCACGTCTTCGTCGCTTTTGACACTGATCCAGCGCTGCGCGAAACGCTTGCGCCGATGGTCGCGGATCACGTTCATCGCGATACCGAAAACCCATGACGACAGCAACGCTTCACCCCGGAACTTGGGCAGCGACGCCGCGGCGATGACGAAGGTCTCCTGCGCCAGGTCGGCGGCATCCGCTTCGTTGCCGACGCGGCGCAATATCGCCCGATAGAAATGCTGGTATCGCTCCGCCGCGAGCCGTTCGAGCGGCGCGCGCCAACGTTCGTCACCGGTACATGGGGAGGGCGCGGAGTCGAGGAGAGTGGGCGGCGCTGGCATGTGTCTGGCGCTCAGAACTTGCGAATGATGTCGCTCTGCGTATCGTGGATCGCTTTCGTGATCGCCGAGGTCGCGTTGTAACTCTGCAGGTATTGCTGGAAGTCCACCTGCAGCTTCAGCAGGGTCGCCTGGTCGGTCTTCTCGCCGAGCGCGTCGATGCGCTGATTCAATCGCGCTTCCTGCGCGTCCAGCGCGCCCTGCGCCTTGGCCAGGATGTGGGTGGGCGTAAAACGTGACGTGAGATCGTTCACGGGTCTCTCCTTTGCATCGATGATGCGGCGTGATCAGGTGCTGCCGCCCGACGGCGGCAGCAAACGGATGGCATCGCGTTCGATGCGGGCGACGATCCGGTCGCCCAGCGCATCGCCTTCGAATACCGTGACGCCATTCGCCAGCACCGCGTAGGGCCGCGCGCCCATCACGATCATGCGCGGCGCCGGTGCGTGACGGCTCGCCGCGGCCGGGTCGCGCAGTGCGATGGCCAGCACCTGGTTTTGCGCCACCGCGGCGGCGGCGACACGCTGCTCGAGGACGGCCAGCGTCGCCGGCGCCGCATCGATCAGCAGATGCATGCCCGCGCCGGTCTCGCCGAACGCGTCCTCCGCCAGGGCGCGCTCGGGTGCGGCGACGAGACGCGCTGCGCTTTCGGGAGACGGCGTTTCAGGCAGCGGCTCGCGCAAAAGGGGCAATACGGTCTGCCGGGCGTCGGCATCGCTCGCCAGATCGCATTCGATCGCTTTCAATGCGGGGAAGCGGTCCCGCAGGCTTGCCAGCACCGCCGCCGCATCGGCGCGGCTGTCCACCAGACCCACGATGCGGATCCGCCCCGGCCCTGCGCCGACGGCACGCAAGCGGCGCCCGCGCGGGCGCGCGGCGGCATGGTCGCCTTGCAGAAAGGCATTGACCTGCGCAAGCACGGCCGACTCGCTCATGACCTGCACGGGCAACGCCACGCCCGCGTTCGACAGAGCCCGACGGATCGTCGATTCATGCGCCGGGACGTCGGCAAACACCACCAATTGGGGCGCATCGCCTTTCCCCGCGACGCCGACCCAGCGTGCAACGCCGGCGCGGGCAAGTTGCACGTGCACCGCATCGACGCTCTGCCGCGTCCGCACCGCCCCGGATGCCGCCGGCGCCGCGTCGCGCCCCTGCATCGCGAACAGCGGTCCGTCGGTCAGCGCGCCGGCGATCAGCAGACCGGCGCTCAGTACCAGGGTGCTGAGCGCGGCGCGGCGGCGCAATCGTGCGCCCGTCGGGCGGCCGGCGTCCGCCTCCCGAGGCAGCGCCCGCCGGGCGCAACTTTCCCCGGCTGGCGCGCTTTCGGCATGGGCCGCGCCGGCGCGATCCAGCGCGTGCACGAACTCGGCCGCATCCCGGGCCAGACTTCCGTTGCCGCTCCCGTTGCCGCTTCCGCTTCCGTCCCCGCTGCCGTCGCCATGCGCCGCGCCGCCTTCGTCCTGTCCGGGCGGATCGCTCACGGACACCGCGGCGCCCGTGGATGCGCTGTCGTCGGGCGTCCCGTCGCCGTCCTCGCAGGTTATCCGGCACCGCACGCCCGCCACCTCGAAGTCGTCGCCAGGATGCAGCCGCATTTCTGCCGCGGCCGCATCGGCGGCGTCCGGACGCGCAAGCCAGACGCCGTGGGCGTCGGCGCGCAACGACGCGTAACGGCTGCCCTCGGCGCGCGAGCGCGGCGGCCCGAGCAACAGGTCGCAGCCATCGTCGTCACCGATGACGCATACCGCCCGTCCCAAAGGGGCACGCGCTCCGCGGCAGGGCCCGGAAAGCACCTCGAGAAGCGGTCGCGACGCTGACATGTGCATGAAATTGGCATCCTCGGCTATTCAGCGCGTCCCCCGTCGCGGTCGGTGCGCCAAAGGCATGGACGCACAACGGGTAACTGGCAGTGATTCTGCGCAAGTCCGGCCGTTCGGGCGATGGCGAAACCGCCCGGACCTGGCTAAGTACCCGTGCGCAAACCGGCTAAGGCGGCGTTTAGAGGCGGTGATGCACTTTTACCGGCCGGCGTTGCGACTCCTGAACCGATAAAAACAGGAGCGCCGGCCGCCGGGCGGTGTAAACCGCTGCGCCGTACTATGATGGGAAACGCCACGCCAACGGCGGCTGGAGCAGACGGACATGCCGATGAAAACAACGAGAATGACGGGAGAGACGGTCCGATGAAACGCATTTCGCGCGTTGCGCTAGCCGCCACGATGGCCACGGCGATCGCCGCCGGAACGCTGGCGAGCGTCGCCGTCCGGGCCCAGGACACCACGACGCCCCATCACGCACCGGCCCATATCCGCTGGCAGATCACGGTGATGATGGATGGCCAGCAGGTGGACCAGTTGAGCGCGGTCACCGCAGTCGGCCAGTCCAGGAGCATCACGCACCATCGCTCGGTGAGTCATGCGGTCGGATGCGACCATGCGCAAACGGCACCGGCGGATTTGCAGCGAACCGTCACGGTCGCGCCGCTGGGCGTCGATCCGCAGGGCGTGATCGGCTTCGAGATCGGCGCCGACGAGACGATCGAGGATGCCTCTCGACCCAGCATGGGCGCGGATGGCTGCGCGTTGCCGCCGCAGGCGCGCACGCTGTCGGCGCGGCATCCCGAACTGGACGTACCCAGCGGCCAGAGCGCGAACTGGACCCTGCTGAAAAAGAATCCGCTGCTGGTCTATCGGCTGGACGCCTCGGTCGAACCCGCGGCCGCGGGCGATTGAACCACGGCGGCATGGCGGGTGATGCATTGTTACAGGCCCGCGTTGGAGATCCGACGATGACACAGCAGAATTTTTCCGCGACGGGTAAGCTATCACGATGAGAAACCCGCACGAATTGGGCAAGAACGATTTCACGGCCGTTAGCTGGAACCTGCACAAGGGCCGCTCGCCGCTGGGCTTTCACGTCTGGAAGCCGATGCAGGAATGGCTCGCCTCGGCGGGCGCGGACGCCGCATTCCTCCAGGAAGCGATGGCCAAGCGCCTGCCCGCCGCGCTGGCGTCCACCGGATTCGGCGAGCCGTCCGACGGCCCGCCGGAGGATGCGTGGCACTGTCAGGCGACCGAGATCGCCACCGCGTTGAAGATGCAGTTGACGCTTGGCCAGAACGTCTTCAAACCGTCGTGGCGTCATGGCAACGCCATCCTGTCCCCACACCCGCTGGACCTCGGCGGGCGCTGGGACATATCGGCGCACCGCTTCGAGCGTCGTGGTCTGCTGGCGGCGCGCATGACCTTCGCGGGCCGGGTCATCACCCTGCTGTGCGCACACCTGGCGTTGACGCGCAGCGCGCGGTTGCGGCAGATGACCTGGATCGCCGAATGGATCAGCAGCGGCGCGCCCGAAGGGCCGTTGATCCTCGCGGGCGATTTCAACGACTGGAAGAACGATTCGGTGCCGATTTTCCGGGAAGCCGGCATGCTCGAAGTGGCCACGGCGCTGGGCGTGAGCGGCCGGACCTTCCCCGCGTTCTCGCCGGCGCTTGCGCTGGACAAGATGTTCGTGCGCGGGCTGGCCCCGCTCGAATGGGTGGCGGCGGATCAAAAAGCGGCCTGGCTGTCCGATCATTTGCCGTATATCGCCCGCCTGCGCCTCGAATAGCCGGATGCGCAACGCGTATATCGCTTGACCGGAGCGCGTATCGGGTAAAATACCCCGTTACCCGCAAGCGCGGGCCGCTGCCTTTACACTCGACCAAGTCATGAGCAATCTGAATCAGGAAACCGTGCTGAGCGTGCATCACTGGACCGACACGCTCTTTAGCTTCACCTGCACACGCGACACGTCGTTCCGTTTTCTGAACGGGCAGTTCACGATGGTGGGTCTGCCGGTGGAAGGCAAACCCCTGATGCGGGCATACAGCCTGGCAAGCGCGAACTACGAGGAATCGCTGGAATTCCTGTCGATCAAGGTCCAGGACGGTCCGCTCACGTCGCGCCTGCAGCACCTGCAGCCGGGAGACCCGGTGATGATCGGGCGCAAGCCCACCGGCACGCTGATCGTCGACAATCTGCTGCCGGGCAAGACCTTGTGGCTCTTGTCCACCGGCACCGGCCTCGCGCCGTTCATGAGCATCATCAAGGACCCGGAAGTCTATGAGCGTTACGAGCGGGTGGTGCTGACCCACACCTGCCGTTTCGAGCGCGAACTCGCCTATCAGGCCTACATCACGCAATCCCTGCCGCAGGACGAGCACTTCGGCGAGTTGATCCGCGATCAGTTGATCTACTACCCGACGGTTACCCGCGAGACCTTCCGCAACACCGGCCGCATCACCGATCTGATCTCGAGCGGCAAACTGTTCACGGACCTCGATTTGCCGCCGTTCTCGGTGGAAAACGATCGTCTGATGCTGTGCGGCAGCCCGCACATGCTGAAGGACACACGCGCGCTGCTCGATGCCGCCGGTCTGAAGGAAGGCAATCACTCGACGCCCGGTCATTATGTGATCGAACGCGCCTTCGTCGGCTGACCCGGCGGGCGTACCCGCTGCCGCGCACCCTGTTCATGGCGCGGCGTACGGCCACGACGCCTGCGGCGTCGGATTTTTGCCTCAGCGCCGTACGTCGGTGAAATGGGTTGCGCCGGTCCGCCGATCGAGCATAGCATGTGCTCCGATTTCGAACGTACGCGAAACGCACTCCGGTCTCCCCCACGCAAGGTTGTATCCCCGTGTAACAAGGCGCAATTGTTTGAAAAGGTGGTCGCACTTTTCAGGCGCCTGTTGATAATGGGAAGCACGGGACGACCATGCCGCGTGCACGTTTCCGAAACAGGCGCTCGCCGGGCTTTTCCGGCGATCCCCCATCGTTTCAGCTGCGGCCCGCGAATCAGCGGCGTGCACGCGGAACGCCAGACCAGGAGAGCATCCAAATGCGCATCGCCCAGATTGCACCTCTTTACGAAGCGGTCCCGCCGAAGTTCTACGGCGGCACCGAACGCGTCGTGTCCTACCTGACCGAAGCGCTCGTCAATCAAGGTCACGACGTCACCCTGTTCGCCAGCGGGGACTCCCAGACGAACGCCAAGCTGGAGGCCGTATGGCCCCGCGCGCTACGCCTGGATCCATCGATCCGCGATGCGCTGGCGCCCCACGCGCTGTTGCTGGAAACGGTGCGACGGGTTGCCCACGAATTCGACGTGCTGCACTTTCACCTCGATTACATGCCGTTTCCGGTTTTCTCGCAGATGGACGTGCCTTTCGTCACGACGCTGCACGGCCGTCTCGACCTGAGCGAACTACAGCCGGTCTTCAATGCTTTCCCGAAGGTCCCGGTCGTTTCGATTTCGGATGCGCAGCGGGCCCCGCTGAAGGCGAACTGGCTGAATACCGTCTATCATGGCCTCCCGCGCGATCTGCTGACGCCGCGCGAAGACGTGAAGCCGGAATACCTGGCATTCCTGGGCCGCATCTGCCCGGAGAAGCGCCCCGACACGGCGATCAAGATTGCCGCACAGAGCGGCCTGCCCCTGAAGATCGCAGCCAAGGTCGACAAGGTTGACCAGGAGTACTTCGAGCGTGAAATCGAGCCGCTGCTCGGCTCGGCGAACGTCGAATTCATCGGCGAAATCAACGAGGCGCAGAAACCCGCCTTCCTGTCGGGCGCCAAGGCGCTGCTGCTGCCGATCGACTGGCCGGAGCCTTTCGGACTGGTGATGATCGAGGCGATGGCCTGCGGCACACCCGTGATCGCCTTCAACCGCGGCTCGGTACCGGAAGTCGTCGAGAACGGCTTGACCGGCTTCGTGGTGGAAGACGTGTATGGCGCGGTTGCAGCCGTCGACCGTCTGGGCGAGCTGTCGCGCAAGGACATCCGCGCGGAATTCGAACGCCGCTTCACCGCGGATACGATGGCGCAGAACTATGTCGATCTCTACGCGCAGATGCTGAAATCGCAAAACCGCCCGATGCTGCGTCAGGTCAGCTGAACGTGGCAAGGAAGTCGCCCCTGCGGAACAGGCAGGGGCGCGCGGCAGTCTCGAAACGGGCGCTCGCCCGTTTTTATTTTTGGATGCCGCTCACGCGTTGTCGAGCATGCGCGTCAACAGTCCTTCCAGCTGATCGGCATCCTCTTTGGTGAAGCCTGCCAACAACTCATTGTAGACACCGACGATCAGCGGCAAAATCTCCGGGTAAAGCGAGCGGCCGCGCTCCGTCAATTCCAGGCTGACCGAGCGACGGTCGTCCGTGCTGCGCGTACGCCGGACCACTTCCTTTTTTTCGAGGCGATCGATCAGACGGGTCATCGCGCCGGGATCGTAATCGAGTATCCGTGACAATTCCGCTGGCGTGGACGCCATACCTTCGGCCAACGACACCACGACGCCCCACTGCGCTGCGGTCAGGTCCAGCGGCGCCAGCCGTTCTCCCACGCGCTCGAGCAGCAAATGACGCGCTCGCGTCAACAATCTGCCCACTGCACGTTTGGGTTCGAAATTTTCTACCGAATATATTTCTGACATGAAGGAGATTTCGGCCGATGAGGGGGCGTTTTTACCGAATTTAGGCGGGAATGCCGAATTGTCAACTATTTGCCCGTAATTCTGCAAGCAAATTACCTGATCGGTAAGTTCTTATGCATTCTTTTGACTGCAGTCGGCCTAGCGCGGCCTTTCGAAACGTAACGTCATGCGGTCCGATTCGCCGATATCGACGAACCGCTGCCGGTCGGTCGCGCCGCCCGCCAATCCCGGCGGCAGCGACCAGACCCCGTTCGGGTGATCTGTCGTGTCCTTCGGATTCGCGTTGATCTCGCTGCGGGACACCAGCTTGAAACCGGCCGCCTGCGCACACTGGATCACGTAGTCCTCCGTCATATAGCCGGTATCGATCATTTTCTGGAGGCTCGTGCCCGGACGCGCCCGATGCTCGACCACGCCCAGCGTCCCGCCCGGCTTGAGCGCAGCAAACATCGCGGCAAACACCGCATCGCTGGTACCCGCCTTCAACCAGTTATGGACATTGCGGAACGTCAATACGAGATCGGCACCGCCAGGCGGCCTGATATCGGTGAAGCCCGGCGGTGCGAAGGGCACGATCACCACCTTGCCGTACACCGAGGGTGCCGTCGCCATTTTCGTGGAGAATGCCACGGTCGCCTTCGCGGAGGCGACGGCGGCGGTCGTTCCGGAAACGGCTTAGACTCAACCATCAAGTGCAACACCCATATTGATATAGGGTGTTGGGATGGAAAAAAGATATTTTCATCTGAGCGCGGAAGAGCGCGCGGCAATCATGATCGAAAGCGGTAAAAACGCGAGCATCCGGTCGATAGCGAGGCTGCTGGGACGCAACGCGTCTAGCATCAGCCGAGAACTCGCGCGTAACCGGACTGAGACGCGCAGGTGTTATGACGCCACTGCCGCTGCAAAGGCGTATCGCGCACGGCGTGAACGAAGCCGAAGGCCACGCAAATTGACCGCTGGTAGTGCGC